>JARLJF010000053.1 GCA_031291335.1 Pandoraea sp.
ACCGTCCATCCGGTCGACATTCAGCTTTTCGATCCGGCTGAGACAACCGACGATCTGTCGAAAGAAACGCGGGCGGCAAGGCGGCAACTGACGCATCCCGAAGCGTTGCGACGCGTGCGATCGCGTGTCATGGCGCTGATGGCCGCCAGTGTGCGTGAGGATTGCGGAAGCACGGCCGACTGGCGTGACTTGGGGGAGTTCGCCCTGAATGCCGGCGCGCAGCGCGGTCTGTCCTGCGAGCGCGTGCTCGACGCCATGGGCATTGCGATACGTTCGGGTGTCAGTTCACGCTTCGCATGGCGCTGGACCGACGAGGCGCAGGTGCAGCCCGGGCAGGTCATGACATCGACGATCCCGGTGGATGTTTCGCAATGGCTTGCGCGCGTGATGCTGACAGCCGGAAAACCCGACGTGCGGGTGCCGTGCCCGGCCCGACTCGCGGCATTGGCGCGTGGCGACACGCCTCCCTCGCTCGTGATCGGCTCCGACGACTGGATACATCTCGTCGATGGTATTCAGGCATTGGGCCGGAATCACTGGCATAAGGCCTACGCGCAAGTATGCGACGCGGGGAGGGCCTAACGCGCAGCGCGTAAATGAGTCGCGAGTCACGAGTCACGCAGGGGGTGTTACAGATACGCCCCGCCCAGCAATCCTGCGACGCTACCCGCCGCGAGCCACCATAACGGATGGACACGCGTGCGGATCGCGAGCACGGCCACGCAGGCGGTGATGCCCGCAAGCAACCACGACGTTGCCGAGGCTTCGGCGATAAGCGCTGCGCTCGCCGCGACGAGCCCCGCCGTCATCGGCACCAGACCGGCCTGCACGATGCGGCGCCACGGCCGGTCCCTGAACCTTTGCCACAGGTGCAGCACACCAATGGTGATGAGCGACGACGGTCCGAACTTCGCGAGCGAGGTGACGAGCATGCCTTGCCAGCCGGCGACATGCCAGCCGACGAGCGTCACGATCATGAGGTTCGGGCCGGGCGCTGCCTGCCCCAGCGCGAACAGCGCACTGAATTCTTCCGACGTCATCCAGTGATGCAGATCGACAACCTGACGCTCCATCTCCGGCAGGATCGTGTTGCCGCCGCCGAACGCGAGTACCGACAACTGCGTGAAGATGAGCGCGAGCGAGACGAGCGTGCCGGTCATTGCGAAACCCTCCACGTGGCATAGATGGAGATCGGTGTCATCACGAGCATGGTGAGCACGAGCGGCACGCGCAGCACGGCAATCGCAATGAAGCACGCCACCGCCACACCGGCCAGCGCGAGGGACTTGCGCAGCGGCCACGCCACTTTCCACGCCATCTGAATCAACAGGCCGGCCGCCGCGGCCGCGAGTCCTGCGAAGAGATGCTTCACATGCGGATCGCTCTGAAAGTGCTGATAGATCGTGCCGAGCGCGATTACCACGGCGGAGGGGGCGGCAATCAACCCGAGAATTGATGCGAGCGCCCCGCGCCAGCCGTGAAAGCGCATGCCGAGCGCGACCGACAGATTGATGATGTTGCCGCCGGGGAGAAACTGGCACAGGCCGAGCAGGTCGGTGAATTCGGCGGGCGTGACCCATCGATGCTTCTCGACGATCATGCGGCGTGCCAGCGGCAACGCGCCCCCAAAAGCGGTCATGCCCAGACCAAGGAATCCAAGGAAGAGGGCGCGAATGCTTGGTGTGTCGGTGCAGGCGTCGGTGGCGGGAGGGGCTTGCATCGTGGCGGGGGCGCCGGATGCGGCAGGCGTCGTAGGGGCCGGAGTGCTCATGGCGGGTTTGTTCTGAAAACTGGACTACGGTGGGGGCCGCCGGGCAGGGAGTGACATCAGGGGAGGGATGCACGAGTGCCGCGCGGGACCCCTTGAGATTAGGACGATTGCGCTATATTGTCCAATATATGGAAGTGACTTGATTCATATCGAACCAATATGGCAAACATCGACATTCGTCTTCTGCGCTATTTCATTGCCGTGGCGGAAACGGGGCACATGACACGTGCGGCTGAGCGTCTGGGTATCGGCCAACCGCCGCTCTCGCAGCAGATCCGGGTACTCGAGACGCAGTTGGGCGTGACGCTCTTCGAGCGCCTGCCGCGTGGCATGGCGCTCACCGATGCGGGGCAGGCGTTTCTGGGCGACGCTTACGAAGTCGTGCGCAAACTCGATCAGGCGGTGGACGACGTGCGTCGTGTTGCGGCGGGCGTCAAAGGGCGCTTGTCGGTGGGCTTCACCAGCTCGGCGGCGCTGCATCCGTTCGTGCCGACGGTGATTCGCGCGTTCCGGCGCGATGCGCCGTCGGTGTCGTTGATGCTCGACGAGAGCAGCACGAGCGAGTTGCTCGACGGTCTGCGCGACGGCCATCTGGACGTGGCGTTCATTCGCCAGCCACAGGGCGATATCGGGCAGATTGTGTTCGTGCCGGTGCTGGAAGAGTCGATGGTACTTGCCGTGCCCTCGGCGCATCCGCTGGCGCTCACCGGACGTGCAGGCAAGGCGGCCGTGCCGATGACGGCCATCGCGGCGGAGAAGCTCATTCTCTATCGACGTCGCACGGGACAGGGGTTATACGACGCGATCATCGCGGCGTGCCACGGCGCGGGCTTCAGTCCGAACATCGAGCAGGAAGCGCCGCGTTTGCTCACCACCCTCTCGCTCGTGGCGGCGGGGCTCGGCGTGTCGGTGGTACCCGCCTCGCTCATGCGCATGCAGGTGGAGGGCATTGTCTACCGGCCGCTGACGCCGGCACCGCGCGCGCCGCTGTACTGCGCACACCGCGAAGGCGTGCTCGCTGGCCCGACGGCGCGCCTGCTGAATCATGTGAATGAAGCCGCGCAGACGGTCGCGGCCGAGTGACGTCGCCTTGACGCCTTAACGTCTTAAGCCGTTGCGGCCCCTTTTTGCGTCAGCAGCGCCTCGATATGCCCGTGCAGGCCGACGTCGCTCCATTCCAGTTCGCCCATGCGCCAGAAGCGTGCGTCGCCCGCGCGATCGATCAGAAACGTGGCGGGCAGACCGAGCGGACCGAAGCGCTTATAGACGGCGCCGTCGGTATCGAGCAAGACCGTGCCGTCGATGGGGAGCTTGTCGATGAACGGCTTGACCGTGGCGAGCGGCTCCTTGTAATTGACGGCGACCAGCGCGAGACCCCGCTGACGGTATTGACGCGCCACCGCGCCCATCGCCGGGATCTCTTCGCGGCAAGGGCCGCACCACGTGGCCCAGAAGTTGAGGATGACCACTCGTCCACGCCATTCGGACAGCGAGTGAGACTTGCCGTCGAGACCGTCGAGCGTGAACGCCGGTGTGGCGCCTCGCCAGGCGGAGAGCGTGCCGCCGGAGGTGCCCGCGAGTGCGCTGTCATCGACTTCCGCCGCCCCCTTGGCTGGCCCGGCCGCCAACGCCTGTGCGCCTGTGCCTCCCAGCGCACTGGCCGTTCCGAGGGCCCCGAGGGTGTGAAGAAAATGACGGCGTTGCATGGCGATGCTCTCCTGCGTGTGAATGTCGAGGATGTTGAAGATGCCGCGGTTCGCGTCAGGCGCTGATTTCGCGGGCGTTCATGCGATAGCGGAAGGTGTCCGGATTGAGGCTGTCGAGTTGGGCACGCGCCAATTCGCCGTTCGGATACATGAGGAACGGCACGGTGCTGTCTTGCGCGCTTCGTGCCCCCGGCAGCGGAACGTCTGCGCCGTGATTGAACGCGACCCAGTTCATCTCCCACTGACCGAACAGCATCGCCCGGGCGGCACGCACGCGCAAGTCGTCGACCGGCAGACCACCGGGCACCTCTTCGAGCACGACCTTGCGGACATCCGCCGGGTCGACCGGCACCCAGCCGTAGCCGGCGGCGTAGAACTCGGCGCGGCAGTGCTGTGCGCGGGTCACGTCGCCTGCCTTGCCCAGACTGTTGAAGCCATGATTCGACGCGGCGACACGTACGCCGTAAGCGTCGCGAGCGGGAATGCCGACCGAGCGGGCGAGGGCGGTAAAGAGTGCGTTGATGTCCGCGCATTTGCCTGCGAGGTCGCCGGTGGTGAGCATGTAGCGCACGTCGCCGGTACCGCAGCCACGCACGGAGCCTTCGCGGCGGCAGTTCTCCACGATCCACTGATAGATGGCGCGCGCCTTCTCCACGTCACCCTTTTCCCCTCGCGTGATCTTCTCAGCCGTCTCGCGCACGAGACCATCGGTCGGCTGGAGCGCGGTCGGGCGAAGATATTGACGCAGGACTTCGGGCGATTCGCGCGGCGCATTGGCCGAGGGCGGCAACGCCAGATCGACACGCCGGTCGCGCGTGGCAAACGTGTTCACCAGCGTGAGCGTGCGGGGCGCTTGCGCGGCGCCATCGGGCCACGCCACGGCGAGCATCGGGACACCGATGCCGGACGCGCCGCGCACCGTGCGCAACTCGGCACTGGCGCCCGCGGCCTCCCAGCGCGTACCGAGCGCGCGCTGATAATCGCCGGAGGGCGACGCTGCCACCGGAAGCCAGACGTTCGCCGGGCCGTTCCCGGCCGGGAGATCGACCTGCGTGGTCAGCTCGAATGTGCGCCAGCCTTCGGCGGCGTTGAGCGATGACTCACGTGCCGGTGCCGCCTGCGCATGGGCAGGAATGAGCGAAGTCGACAGGAGGGAGGCGGGCAGGGCGCAGGCACCCAGCGAGAGGAAGCGGCGGCGTTGCATGGTGAGGTCCCCTTTGGCGTCAGCGCTCACGGCGCATGGTGGTTAGGGTGCTGCAATAGCGTGTTCGATATCGAAGCGCGAAAGCTGCTTCATAATACGTCGACTTTTGGCAAACTGTTGTCATTCCGGGAGCGGTGAGCGTCAACGACGCCCTGAGCGGTACTGCCGCACGCCTTGCGACGGGTTCCCGGCCATCTCCAACGAATACCTACGACCATGACCGCAATCGATGCAACTCAAGCTGGCGCCGCACCGGCCGCGCCGCGTCTGACTTCGCTCTCGCACGGCGGCGGCTGCGGCTGCAAGATCGCTCCGGGCGTGCTCTCCGAGCTGCTCGCCCGTAACGAGGCACCGCTGCCGGCGCCGGCCGCGCTGCTCGTGGGCACCGAAACGTCCGACGACGCGGCGGTCTACCAGCTCAACGACGAGCAAGCCATCATCGCGACGACGGACTTCTTCATGCCCATCGTCGACGACCCGTTCGACTTTGGCCGTATCGCCGCGACCAATGCGCTGTCCGACATCTACGCGATGGGCGGCAAACCGATCTTCGCGCTCGCCATCGTCGGCATGCCGATCAACGTGCTGCCGCGCGAGACGATCCGCGAGATTCTGCGTGGCGGCGAATCGGTCTGTGCCGAAGCGGGCATTCCGATTGCGGGCGGTCACAGCATCGACTCGGTCGAGCCGATCTATGGTCTCGCGGCCCTCGGCGTGGTGCATCCGAAACGACTGAAGCGCAATTCCGCGGCGCAGGCCGGCGACGTGCTCGTTCTCGGTAAGCCGCTCGGTGTTGGCGTGATGTCGGCGGCGCTCAAGAAGAACCAACTGGATGACGCGGGCTATCGCCGCATGATCGATGCCACGACGCGCCTGAACCGCGTTGGCCCGGCGCTCGCCGCATTGCCCGGTGTGCATGCGCTCACGGACGTGACCGGCTTCGGCCTGCTCGGCCACACGCTCGAAATGTGCCGGGGTGCGAATCTCGCGGCGTATCTGCGCATGTCCGATGTGCCGCTGTTCGATGGCGTGCGCGAGTTGGCCGACAAGGGATGCATTACGGGGGCGTCCGGCCGTAACTGGGCGTCTTACGGGACATCGGTCGAGCTGGGGGAGCGACTCACGGAGCGCGATCGCGATCTGTTGTGCGATCCACAGACGGCGGGCGGTTTGCTGGTGTCCTGCGCGCCGGGTGCCGTCGATGACGTGCTGGCGGTCTTCCGTGCCGATGGCTTCGACGAAGCCGGCATCGTCGGTGCGATGCGTCCGGGCACGCCGGGCGTGCGGGTGATCTGACCCGGCCTGATCTGAACGAAGTTATCGATGTTGCAACACGGGCGCCCCTTCGCAGGTTGTGAAGAAGGGCGCCCGCTACCGCCGAGTCACGCTGCCTGACGGTCTGCGTGACTGCCGATGAAGGCGATGATGGCGTCGCCGAGCGGCTGAGGCGCATCGCGATGCGGCGAGTGCCCGCACGCCGCGAGCTTCACCACCTTCGCGTGCGGCACGTGCGCGGCAATGCTGTCCATCTGCGCCATCGTGCCGTACTCGTCGTCTTCGCCCTGAATGGCGAGCAGCGGCTTCGAGATACTTGCTGCCGCGCCCACCAGATTCCACTCGCGAAACGCCGGGTTCAGCCAGATATCGTTCCAACCCCAGAACGCTGAATCGACGTCATCGTGATAGCGGCCGAGCTTCGTCGGCAGATCCGTCGTCTCGTACACGGTCTTCGTCTTCGCGATGCTCTCCACCGATACGTCCTCGACGAAAAGGTGCGGCGCGAGCACCACGGCGCCGGCGAGCCGGTCCGGGAATGCCGCGCAGAACAGCAGCGCGATCGAGCCGCCGTCGCTATGGCCGACGAGCCACACGCGATCGGCCTGCTCGGCGCCGACACCAACGGCATCGAGAAACGCGGGCAATACCTCCCGCGCCTGACGGTGCATGAAGTCCACCGGCCACTTCTCGTCCCGCGCACGCGGTGTGGAGCGGCCATAGCCGTTGCGCGAATACACGAGGCCGCGGTAGCCGCCCGCGTCGCACAACTGCTGCGGCCAGTCTTTCCACATGGCGACGGACCCCAGCCCCTCATGCAGAAACACCAGCAGCGGCGCGTGCGTACGCTCGCGGTTGATCCATCGATACTCCAGCGAGAGCGGGCCGTGCGAAGCCGTCTCGATCCGGGCGAACTGTACGTCCGACATTGTCTTGTCGTCTCCTAAAGCAACTCGCGCAGCTTGAAGCGCTGCACCTTGCCGGTCGCCGTCTTCGGCAGATCGTCGACGAAGACCAGCTCACGCGGGTATTTGTGCGGCGCCAGACGCGCCTTGACGAAGGCCTTCAGCTCGGTGGCCATCGCGTCGGTCGCGGTGATGCCCGGCTTGAGAACCACGAAGGCCTGCGTCTTGGTCAGACCGTTGTCATCGCGCCCCACGACGCCCGCCTCAAGCACAGCGTCGTGTTGCATCAGCACCATCTCCACTTCGATAGGCGAGACGTACTGGCCGCTGACCTTGAGCATATCGTCACTGCGTCCGGCATAGACGTAATACCCATTGGGCAGACGCTGGTACTTGTCGCCGCTCTTGAGCCAGTCGCCGAGGAATGTCGTGCGCGACTTCTCGCGATTGCACCAGTACATGAGGGCGGCGCTCGGTCCTTTGATATACAGGTCGCCGATCTCGCCATCGGGCACGGGCTGACCGTTCTCGTCGCGCAACTCCACGGCGTAGCCCGGGACCGGCTCGCCTGTCGTGCCGTAGGCGACTTGTCCCGAACGGTTCGACAGGAAGATATGGAGCATCTCGGTCGAGCCGATGCCATCAAGAATTTCCGCGCCAAAATGCGCCGTGAACCGCTCGCCGATTTCCCGTGGCAGCGCTTCGCCAGCGGAAGTGCACAGTCGCAACGCCACCTCCTCGCGCGCAGGCAGGTGCGGCGAGGTCAGCAGGTTGGCGTAGAGCGTTGGCACGCCGTAGAAGATCGTCGGGCGATGTTGACGAAGCCGCTGCGCCACGGCTTCCGCCGTCGGACGCTCAGCCATCAGCACGACCGTGGCGCCGACCGAGAGCGGGAACGTCAGGCCGTTGCCCAGTCCGTACGCGAAGAAGAGCTTCGCCGCGGAGAAGGCGACGTCGTCCTCGCGAATGCCCAGCACGTGGCGACCATACGTCTCGGCCGTCCAGTAAAGATTGGCGTGCGTATGCACAGTGCCTTTCGGCTTGCCGGTCGAGCCTGACGAGTACAGCCAGAACGCGATGTCGTCGCCTGCGGTATCGGCGGGCAGCGCGCTCGGCGGGCCGTCGATGAGGGCGTCGAAGGTCGGCAAGACGGTCGCGGCGTCGGTCTCGGCGGCAATCGGTTGGGAGACGACGCATCGCGGCGGCGAGGCGATTGATGCAACTTTATCGAGGGCCGCCTGCACCGTCGGCATGAGGGCGCCGGAGGCGATCACGAGCTGCGCCTTGCAGTGCGCCATCATGAACGCGTAATCGTCTGCGGTGAGCAGGGTGTTGACCACCACGGGCACGACACCGGCGTACAACGCACCGAGGAACGCGACCGGCAGGTCGATGGTGTCGAGCATGATGAGCAGGATGCGCTCTTCACGATGGATGCCCGCGCGGGCCAGTCCGGTCGCGAAACGGCGGCTTTGCTCCGCCAGTTCGCCGTAGGTGAGCGCGCGCGTGTCGTCGAGATAAGCAGTCTTGGCGGCGCGCCCGCGACCAAGCGCCTCCAGATGCGCAGCGAAGTTGAAGTTCGCCGGCGGTGGGGTGAGTACGGCTTGCATGTTGCCTCCGGTGGATCACCGCGCGTCGCACCCGCTCACAACTGAGGGGGTGGACGCGCGGCGTGAGTGCTTGATGGCGCTCTGGCGGCGCCTGTATGAATCACCTTGACTGCGACGGCTTGCGACGACTGCTGGCGTAATGCGTAATGCGTAATGCGAAATAGGTCAGGACTTCGGCAATTCGACGGCGTCCTGCGTCAGCGCTTCGACCAGTGCGGCAGGGCCCTGAACGGCCGAGCGCACGTGATAGAAGCGCAACGCGCGCAGGCCACCCAGTTCTTCGCCGCCACCGGCGCGACCCGGGCCACCATGCAGCGATTGCGGCATGACATTGCCGTGACCGGTCTGTGTTTTCGCGACCGACGGATCGATCGCATGCACGCGGCCGTGAGCGTCGGCCAGTGCAAGGGCGCTCGCTCGCATGGCGATGGCGTCATTGCTGTAAAGGGAGACGACGAGCGACCCTTGTCCGCGCTTGGCCAGCGCTACCGCCTCGTCGAGATCGCGATAACCGATGAGCGTCGCCACAGGCCCGAAGACTTCCGTGTCGTGCACGCGCTGGCCGGTCGCACCGTCGCGCAAGCCGAGCAGCACGGGGCCGACACAGGCGCTGTCCGGTGCGGCGTCGACGAAGGTGGCCTCGCGATTCCCGTCGTAGAGCGTTTCGGCTTCCGCCTGCAAATGGGCGATGCCGTCGAGCACGGCACGCTTCTGCGCGACGCTCACGAGCGAACCCATCTTCACGGTCTCATTGCGCGGATCGCCGACGACCGTCCTGGCAAGACGCTCGGCGATGGCGCTTGCGGCCGCATCGAAGTGCTCGACGCTCACCATCGCGCGGCGAATGGCGGTGCACTTCTGGCCCGACTTGACCGTCATCTCGCGCGCGACCTCGCGCACGAACTGATCGAAGGCGGCGGTACCCGGTGCGGCGTCGGGCAGCAGGACGGCGCTGTTCAGGCTGTCGGCCTCCACGTTGATGCGTGCCGAGCGTTGCGTGAACGCCGGATGCGCGCGCAGTGTGGCGGCGGTGTCGGCGGAGCCGGTGAAGGAGACCACATCGAACGGCCCGATCCGGTCGAGCAGACCGGCGGCGCTGCCGGAGATCACCGACAGGCTGCCCGGCGGCAGAATGCCTGCGGCGACGACATCGGCCACCATGCGCTGCGTGAGCCACGCTGTCGACGTCGCGGGTTTGACGATCACCGGCACACCCGCGAGCAGGGCGCCGGCCGCCTTCTCCCAAAGTCCCCACGCGGGAAAGTTGAACGCATTGACGAACAACGCCACACCCGGTGTCGGACGGAAGACGTGACGCACTGCGAACGACGCATCCTTGGCCAACGGCACAGCGGCGCCATCGAGCAACGTATGCGCGTCGCCCAACGCGGCGCCGAGCTTCGCATACGTCGACAGGGTGTAGATGGCCCCGTCAATGTCAACGGCGGAGTCGGTGGCGACTGTCCCGGCGTTAGCGGTGGCAATGGCGTAGTAGTCGTCGCGATTCGCCTGCAAGGTGGCAACGATCTGCGAGAGCCGTTGCGCGCGTTCGCCATACGACAGGGCGCGCAGCGCGGGGCCGGCCGTCTCGCGAGCGAAGGTGAACGCGGCGTCGAGATCCAGCCCGGCGCTCGACACGAATGCGAGCGTCTCGCCCGTGACGGGATCGGTGAGCGCGGTGTGTCCGCTCGCGCCGGCCACCCATTGGCCAGCGACGTAATTTTCCAGCAAGGCAGGGGTACTCATGACCATGAACCGAGGTGAATCCAACTGAGGAAACGTGCGCGCGCCGGATCAGGCGCCACGCGTGAATTCGATAGCGCCTTCGGGCAACAGATAGAGGACGAGGGCACGTCCGTTGGCGACTGTCGGCCGATGGGCCGTGCCGGGCCCGTACACGCACCAGCCGGCGGGATACCCGTCGAAGGTAGCGCCCGGCGTGAGCGGCATGATCAGATCGATTTCGCCATTGGGATGCACGTGGTGCGGCCCCGCCAGATCGGCCATGTCCACCACGTCGACGGAAAAGCCGTGCGTGTCGGGTGTGGGCTTGATGACACGTCCATAGCGAATGCCGCCGCCTTCGCGGTTGCACAGCCAGCCCTCGGCAACGCCGGTGCGGCAGGCGTCGGCCAGGGCGTCATAACCCGGGGAATTGGCACCGTAGTGCGCGTTCAGCCAAGCAGCGAGATTGGCGTCGATGGCACGGCCATCGAGTTGCCGCGTGAGATCGGCAATCAGCGCCTGAAATTGGGGCACATCCATCCATGTCTCCTGGGGACGTCGCAGTCGCTATACCTGTCGCGGCGGCAGCGTGGGCCTGCATCACTCAAGGCCGGCATCGCCTGTGCAATGCCCTGTCAATCGCGTATTACGGTTTGCGCACTGTCTGTTGATATGACGCCGATCAATGACGGTGCACAGGATGTCTGGCCCGCGTTTGCTTTTTTATCGACGCATGGTGAAAATTAGAGCATGCAAATTTCGCTGTCAAGCAATATATTACATGTTACCTGCTTCGAGGATCTCGCCTGATGAATAAGAGTGCGCAAGCCGATGGGGTGTCGACGGCGCGGGGCGCCGGTGAGAAAGACCCGTTCCTGGTCGCGCTGGGTGAGCGGGTACGAACACTGCGTGCCCGGCGAGGCTTGACACGTAAGGCGCTGGCGCTGGATGCCGGTGTCTCCGAGCGTCATGTAGCCAATCTGGAGTCGGGGGTTGGCAATGCATCGGTGCTGTTTCTCCGTCAGCTCGCACAGGCACTAAATTGCACATTGGCGGAAATTGTCGGCGACGAGACCACGTCGTCGGCGGAGTGGCTGCTCATTCGCGAAATCCTGCACGGGCGCGATGGCGAGGCGCTCACGCGTGCCCGTCAGGCGCTCAGCGACCTGTTTGCCGGGAGCGAGCGCGACCCCGACCGACGCGGGCGCATTGCGCTCATCGGCCTGCGTGGCGCAGGCAAGTCGACGCTGGGCCGCATGCTCGCCGATGACATGCACGTGCCGTTCGTCGAACTCAATCGCGTGATCGAGCAACTGGCGGGCTGCCCGCCGTCGGAGATCTATTCGCTGTATGGCGCCACCGCTTACCGTCGCTACGAACTGCGCGCGCTCGAGGCCGTGGTGGCCGAGCATCCGCGCGCGGTGATCGCCTCACCGGGCGGTATCGTGAGCGACGCCTCGACCTTCAATTTTCTGCTGACCCACTGCTATACCGTGTGGCTGCAAGCGTCGCCCGAAGAGCACATGAAGCGGGTGGTGGCGCAGGGCGATCTGCGTCCGATGTCCGGTAACGCCGAGGCGATGGACGATCTCAAGCGCATTCTGGCGGGCCGGCAGGACTTCTATGCCAAGGCCGACATGAGCTTCGACACCGGTGGCCGTGCGCTGGCGGATGCTTATCTGCAACTGCGCGGACGCCTGGCAGTGCAGTTGGCAGCAGACTGAAACCTCGATATCTGCAAAATAATTCATTTTTCTTTGGGTTAAGCGTTGACGGCGGGGTGATGCTGCACTATATTGCAATTCAACAAGATCATTATTCGTGTTGGAGGCAATCATGTTCGGCAAACCCCACGTCGACTACCGTACGGACCCCACGCAGTACAAGCACTGGAAGCTGAGCTTCGAAGGCCCGGTGGCCACGCTCGCGATCGACATCGCGGAAGACGGTGGCATTCGGGAGGGCTACAAGCTCAAGCTCAATTCGTACGATCTCGGTGTGGATATCGAACTGCACGATGCCGTACAGCGCATCCGCTTCGAGCATCCGGAAGTGAAGACTGTCGTGGTGACGAGCGCCAAGGACCGCGTGTTCTGCTCTGGCGCCAACATCTTCATGCTCGGCCTGTCCTCGCATGCGTGGAAGGTCAACTTCTGCAAATTCACGAACGAAACGCGCAACGGTCTCGAGGATTCCAGCCGTCACTCCGGTCTGAAGTTCCTCGCCGCCGTGAACGGCGCGTGCGCTGGCGGCGGCTACGAGTTGGCGCTGGCGTGCGACGAGATCTATCTGGTCGATGACCGTTCGTCGTCGGTCGCGTTGCCGGAAGTGCCGCTGCTGGGCGTGCTGCCGGGCACCGGCGGGCTCACGCGTCTGACCGACAAGCGTCACGTGCGTAACGACCGCGCGGACATTTTCTGCACCATCGTCGAAGGCATTCGCGGCGAGCGCGCCAAGCAGTGGCGTCTGGTCGACGAGGTGGTCAAGCCCGCGCAATTCGCGCAGACGGTATCGGCCCGCGCGCTGGAACTGGCGCAGGACAGCCACCGTCCGGGCGGCAAGGGCGTAACGCTCACGCGCCTGGAGCGCACCGATGAGCCCGATGCCATCCGCTACGAATTCGTCGACGTGGAAATCGACCGCGTCAACCGTACCGCCAGCCTGACGGTGAGAGCGCCGAAATCGGCGCCGCCGTCGGACATCGCCGGTATCGAAGCGGCGGGCGTGAACTGGTGGCCGCTGAAGATGGCTCGCGAACTCGACGACGCCATCCTCAATCTGCGCACGAACGAACTCGACATCGGTACGTGGCTGCTGCGCACCGAGGGCGAGGCGAAGCATGTGCTCGCCGCCGACGCGTCGCTGCTGGCACATCAGGACCACTGGCTGGTGCGCGAGACCATCGGCATGCTGCGTCGCACGTTCGCCCGCATCGACGTGTCGTCTCGCTCGCTCTTCGCACTGATCGAGCCGGATTCGTGCTTCGCCGGCACGCTCGCCGAATTCGCTTTCGCGGCTGACCGCACCTATATGGCCGCGCTGCCCGCGAGCGAGGAAGACGAGCCGGCGATCACGCTCAGCGAAGTCAACTTCGGCCTGCTGCCCATGGTCACCGACCAATCGCGTCTGGCGCGTCGCTTCTATGAAGACGCGGCAGAACTCGATGCCGTGCGCGCCACCGTCGGCCGCGCGGTGCGTCCGGACGAAGCGGAGCGTCTGGGGCTGGTCACGGCCGCCGTCGACGATCTCGACTGGCCGGACGAAATCCGTATCGCCATCGAAGAGCGTGCCGCCATGTCGCCCGATGCACTCACCGGCATGGAAGCGAACCTGCGTTTCAACGGCCGCGAGACGATGAACACCCGGATCTTCGGCCGCCTGTCGGCATGGCAGAACTGGATCTTCATCCGCCCGAACGCCGTGGGCGAGAAGGGCGCGCTGAAGGTCTACGGCAAGGGCAACAAGGCGCAGTTCGATCTGAACCGCGTCTGACGAATGGACTGTGCCGCCGTGGGCCACCCGTGCTGAGCGGCGGCAACATCAGACGAGACGTTTTACACAGAATACGCACGAGACACGAGGATTCCCACGATGGCTTCGATCAACTACAGCGAGAAGATCCCCAACAACGTCAACCTGTCGGATGACCGCACGTTGCAACGCGCGCTCGAACAGTGGCAGCCGAACTTCCTGTCCTGGTGGGGCGACATGGGTCCGGAAGGCTCGCACGGTTTCGACGTCTATCTGCGTACGGCCGTGAGCGTGGATCCGAGCGGCTGGGCGCACTTCGATCACGTGAAGATGCCGGACTATCGCTGGGGCATCTTTCTCACGCCGGGCGACGCCGAGCGCAAGATCCATTTCGGCGAGCACAAGGGCGAAGCCGCGTGGCAAGACGTGCCGGGCGAGCACCGCGCGAATCTGCGCCGTATCATCGTCACGCAGGGCGACACGGAACCGGCGTCGGTGGAACAACAGCGTCACCTCGGGCTGACCGCACCGTCGATGTACGATCTGCGCAACCTGTTTCAGGTGAACGTGGAAGAAGGCCGCCATTTGTGGGCGATGGTCTACCTGCTGCATCGCTACTTCGGCCGCGACGGCCGCGAAGAGGCCGAAGCGTTGCTCGGCCGCCGTTCGGGCGACGAAGACAATCCGCGCATTCTCGGCGCGTTCAACGAGAAGACGCCGGACTGGCTGGCGTTCTACATGTTCACGTACTTCACGGATCGTGACGGCAAGTTTCAGCTCTCGGCGCTGGCCGAGTCAGGTTTCGATCCGCTCGCGCGCACCACG
The DNA here is from genome assembly GCA_031291335.1 of Pandoraea sp. Lineage (GTDB taxonomy): Bacteria > Pseudomonadota > Gammaproteobacteria > Burkholderiales > Burkholderiaceae > Pandoraea. Next base: position 14,493 of record JARLJF010000053.1, read on the forward strand.
AAGTTCATGCTGACCGAAGAGGCGCACCACATGTTCGTGGGCGAGTCGGGTGTCTCGCGCGTGATCGCTCGCACGGCGCAGGTGATGAACGAACTGAAGACCGACGACGTCTCGAAGCTGCGGTCGGCCGGCGTGATCGATCTGCCGACGATCCAGCGCTACGTCAACTTCCACTATTCGGTGACGATCGACCTGTTCGGCGCAGACCAGTCGTCGAACGCCGCGATCTTCTACAGCTCAGGCCTGAAGGGGCGCTACGAAGAGAGCAAGCGCGACGACGATCATCAACTGAACGGCCAGATGTACCGCTTGCTCGACGTGGACAACGGCAAGCTCGTGGAGCGTGAAGTCCCGATGCTCAACGCCATGAACGAAGTGCTGCGCGACGACTACATCAAGGACTCGGTCGCGGGTGTGAATCGTTGGAACAAGGTGCTGGAGAAGGCCGGTATCGACTTCCGCCTGACGGTGCCGCACAAGGCGTTCAATCGTCAGATCGGTACGTTTGCCGGTGTGCGCGTGTCGCCGGACGGCCGGGTGGTGAGCGAGACGGAGTGGGCCGCGCACGAGCGCGAATGGCTGCCGTCGTCGGAAGATCGTGCGTATGTGGCGTCGCTCATGGGCCGTGTGGTCGAGCCGGGCAAGTTCGCCAACTGGATTGCGCCGCCGCCGCTGGGCATCAACCGTCAGGCCATCGACTTCGAGTACGTGCGCTTCAACTAAAAAAGCAGCAGCGCATTCCCCACAAGGAGACAGCATCATGAACGGCCCCGTTCCGGTCGAAGTTCTGAAGCAGCATCTGATCGATCCGGAGATCTGCATTCGCTGCAATACCTGCGAGGAGACGTGTCCGATCGACGCGATCACGCACGACGAGAACAACTACGTTGTGCGCGCGGACACGTGCAATGGGTGCATGGCGTGTATCTCGCCGTGCCCGACGGGGGCCATCGACAACTGGCGCGATGTGCTCAAGGCAGAGCGTTACTCCGTCGACGATCAGCTCACGTGGGACGAATTGCCCGTGCAGGACGACGCCATCGCTGGTCAGGGTTCGATCGGCGAGGCGGCCGAGGGCACGTCCGGCAACGCGTCGGCGGATGCCCCCGAGCCGGTCATCGGCGGCTCCGATCTCGTGCGTGGCTCGGTCGTGCCGCCGTGGTCCGCCGCGAAGCCTTACGTCAATTTGTACAACCACAAGGCGCCTATTCAGGCCACCGTGGTGGGCAACTATCGCCTGACCGATGCGAGCACCGAGAGCGACATCCATCACATCGTGCTCGACTTCGGCAAGCAGCCGTTCCCGGTGCTCGAAGGGCAGTCGATCGGCATCATTCCGCCCGGGACGACCGCTGACGGACGCGCGCATCATGCGCGGCAGTACTCGATTGCGTCGCCGCGCGACGGCGAGCGTCCCGGCTATAACAACCTCGCGCTCGCGGTCAAACGAGTGACGAAGGATCATCAGGAACAGGCCGTCGGCGGCGTGTGCTCGAATTACCTGTGCGATCTGAAGAAGGGCGACGTGGTGAACGTGATGGGCCCGTTCGGCAGCACGTTCCTGATGCCGAATCACGCCGATTCGCACCTGCTGATGATCTGCACCGGCACCGGCGCGGCGCCGATGCGGGCGATGACCGAGTATCGCCGCCGTCGCCGTCTGAAGGGCGCGACCGGCAAGCTCATGCTGTTCTTCGGCGCGCGTACGCAAGGCGAGCTGCCGTATTTCGGCCCCCTGCTCAATTTGCCGAAGGACTTCATCGATACCAACCTCGCGTTCTCACGCACGCCGGGGCAGGCCAAGCGCTACGTGCAGGACGCGATGCGCGAGCGCACGGCCGATGTGGCGGCGCTGCTGCGTCATGACCACACCTACATCTACGTGTGCGGGCTCAAGGGCATGGAGGATGGTGTGCTGCAAGTGCTGCAAACCATCGCGGGTGAGGCCGGGCTCGACTGGCAGGCCCTTTGGCAGCGAATGAAGACGGAAGGGCGTCTGCATCTCGAGACCTATTGACCATCGCTGACGATCATTGACGAGATTGGCCCGCACTGTGCTGGACTACGCCCGATTCACCGTGCGGTGCGGGCTTCAGGTTGACCGACGGCGTTCTGCGCCGGCTTGACACCGCGTGTTTCGGCACGCGGTTTTTTTTCGTCAGGCTTATCTTGCGATGCGGAAAATCGCGGGGTTCGACACCGTCCCGGAGACGTCACCGGAATTGAGTAACATGGAGGGGCTGTTTCCCTTCCATCTTTTCTCTGAACGGAGAGTCACATGGGCAAGAAGCGGATTCTGGTATTGGCGGGCGACTATGTCGAAGACTACGAGTTGATGGTGCCCGTGCAGGCACTCTCGGCCGTGGGACACCGGGTAGAAGTCGTCTGCCCGGGCAAGAAAGCGGGCGATAAGGTGCGCACCGCGATTCACGATTTCGAAGGCGATCAGACGTATAGCGAAAAGCGCGGTCACGACTTCGCGCTGAATGCCACGTTCGACGGGCTCTCGCCGGCCGACTTCGACGCGTTGGTGATCCCCGGCGGACGCGCGCCGGAGTATCTGCGTCTGAACGAGGATGTCATCGCGGTAGTGAAACACTTCGCCGAGAACGACAAGCCGATCGCGGCGATCTGCCACGGCGCGCAGTTGCTGGCGGCGGCGGGTGTCATCGAAGGGCGCGAGTGTTCGGCGTATCCGGCGTGTGCGCCGGAGGTGCGCCTGGCGGGGGGCAAGTACATGGAGATCGCGATCGACGACGCGCATACCGATGGCAATCTCGTGACCGCGCCCGCGTGGCCGGCCCATCCCGCATGGATCGCGCAGTTCCTGGCCGTTCTGGGAACGAAGATCGAACTTTGATGCGCGCTTGCGCTGAGTTGAAAAATCAAATGTCCGACGTTTGACGAGAGGGCGCGCTATCGGATGTCGCCGATGGCGCGCAGTCTTTCGTCCGCCTCGGCGAGGGTGTGCTCGCTGAACACTTCAATGCCGTGCTGCCGCAACCATGCGGCTGCCACGCCGTCTCCCGCGATCTTCGTGCCGCTGAATGAGCCGTCGTAGATCGACGTGCTGCCGCACGACGGGCTGCCTTCCTTCAATACCGCAATCCGGATGCCGTGACGCTGCGCCAGCGCGAGTGCGCGTTGTGCGCCGTCGAGGAAGGCGTCGGTGACGTCGGCCCCCGTGTCGTCCATCACGCGAGCGTGTTTCAGCCAAACCGCGTTGCCGCCTGCTGCGCTGGCAATCTCGGCAGGAGGACGCGGCGTGGGCAACCCGCCAGCGACTTCGGGGCAGATCGGCATGATGAGGCCCTGCGCGCGCCAGCGCTCGAGAATGGCGGCGGCATCGGATTCGCAGGGCGCGGGACGCCCGTGATAGCGGACCGGATGGCCCAGAAGACAACTGCTGACAAGAATGCGGGGCGACGTAGACATGGCGCGAGCCTATCACGCGCGGCGGAATTTTCCGAACTTGCCTCGTTTTCCAAAGCTTGCCGCACGGTAGCGCAGCAAGATCTGCCGATCTCAACCCGGTCGGCGCGACACGCGGTTTGCGCGCCGGAGCCGGAGTCCTGTCATACGACCAAGGAACGCCGTGATGGACATCAACGCTTATCCGCCGGGAGGCACATCTTCCTGTCGTTTCTCCACCGCGCGAGCGCAACGGGAGAAGGCGCCGCCAGAGACCGGGCCTCTGGCAACGTTCGGGCCCGTCACCGGACACGACGGCAGCGGAGTGCCGTTGCCTCCCATCGGTCCTCATGATTTTTCGGCGGCGAGACCCGTGCACGATGCGGTGTCGACGGTGGCGACCCTGGAGACGGCGCGCATGTCGCTAACGCCGCATGCGAATGCCGCGCAGTATGTTGTGCGGGCTTGTCCGGACGCGCGTAGCGCCACCCAGTCATGGTTCGCCTCGCGGCTGTGCGGTGCGTTGGGACTCGCGACGCCCACAGCGCTGCTGGTGAGGGGATGCTCGCTCGCGTTCGACGGGACACAAGCCCCCGAGCGCCTCTATCTGGCAACGACGTATTTGCCGACCTATGAGCCGCTGGGCCAATGGCTCGAAGGGGATGCCGCGTGGCGTGTAATCGACGGCGTGCGTGGCGGCGTCGATGAGGCGTGCAGGCAAGCGCGGGCCGAGGCGCATGAGATCGGGCGACAGATGGCTCCCCTCGTTGCGGGTGTCAGCAGTGGCCCGCTTGGCGCGTGCGACGCGATGAAGGCGTACGGCGCAGCTGTCATGGCGCGCAACGACAGACGCGCGGTGTTGTGCCGAGCACTCCCCGACGTCTACCAGTGCGCGTTGGAGCGCCATTACATCGCCGCGTTGTGGCTCGGCAACCGGGATCTCTGCAATGCGTTCATGGGGAACATCGGTGTCTGGCGAGACAAGAACGATTTGCCCTACATCATGACCGTCGACTTCAATACCTGTCTGGGATTGCGAGTTCAGCGCGTGCAAGACGACTCGGGCGAGGGTGTCGCGTTGCCGCAAGGGCCAGCGCTCGCGTCGATGCCGCCACTCGGCGCGCGCCGGTCGCCGCTTCGTACCGGGTGCCCTGATGCGACGCATTACGACGCCGTGATCCCAGAGGGGGCGCTCGCGGACTTGACGCCCTTTTCGCATGGCGAGTATTGCGCGCCCTTCGTGCGACGGCTGAGCGGGCTGACCTCTGCGGTCGACGGCAGGACGGTGCTCGACGAGTTGAAAAATCCGACGGGTGTGCGTGCGTTGGCTGCCGAGATGGCTTACCGGTTGGGGCGGATTGATGCATCGGACATCTTGCCGTGGGCGGCGGATGCCGGTGACATCGCACGCGCGTTGCCGGCTTGCACCGCAGACGCTGGCGTTGCCGAGCATCCGGATTCGCAGGTGCATCGCATTTTGTCGCGGCGTGACAGTCTTGTGGCGCTGTTGGGCGGTACGCGTGCGGCGCAAGCGTGGGAGCGGCTGTATCCGATGCGCGCCGCAGCGATCAGGGCCCAACAGGCGCCGTTCCTGACGCCGGAGCGAAATGCGTCTACTGCCTCTACTGCCGCTACGTCATGACGTGCGGGGCGTGACGAGCAGCGTGCGCGTGGCGTTGACCAGCGCGTCGATGGCGGCGCGCAGCTTCGGCGACGGATGCCGGGTGTCGGGCCAGACCAGATGCAGTG
>JARLJF010000054.1 GCA_031291335.1 Pandoraea sp.
CGGCACTAACGGCACTAGCGGCACTAGCGGCGTTGTTAGCGTTAGCGAAGAAGCGGGGTGAACGATGGGAAAGGAAGAACCGGGGGGAAACGACAACAGCGACAAAGTGCCGCTCACGGGCAAGACGCCCGCACTGCAATGTCTCGACTGCCACACAACCTCCTGAATGCCTTGTTTGACGGCAGGTGCGGCGGGGGGGGGGGGAGCCGCCCTGCGTCTTTTTGTGATGACCAACGGACCTGCTGATGGCCTTGTCAGACCTTGCCTTTCCAGGGCACGAGCACACGCTCGAGATAGCGCATGATCAGATCGAAACCGAAGGCGAAGAAGCCGATCACGATGATCCCCATGATCACGATGTCCGACGCGAGGAATTCCGCCGCGTTGAGCACCATGAAACCGAGCCCGCTCGATGCCGCCACCATTTCGGCGGCGACCAGCGTGGTCCAACCCACACCGATGCCGATCCGCATGCCGGTGAAAATCTCCGGCAGCGCCGACTTCACGATCACGTGCATGACGATCTGGCGCGGTGAGGCACCCATCGAATACGCCGCGTGAATCTGCTCCATCGAGACCGAGCGAACGCCTGCCCGTGCCGCGATGGCGAGCGGGGCGAAGATGGCCAGATAAATCAGGAATACTTTCGAGAACTCGCCAATGCCGAACCAGATGATGACGAGCGGCAGATAGGCCAGCGGGGGCAGTGGGCGATAGAACTCGATGGGCGGATCGAATACGCCGCGCGCCACGCGCGACACGCCCATCAGAATGCCGACCGGGATGGCCGTCACGCAGGCCAGCGCAAAAGCGCCGAACACGCGGTACAGACTCGCGAGCGTGTGTTGCCAAAGCGTCGAGCCCGCGAAGCCTTCGTTCATGACTTGCACGAATTTCTCGACGATGGCGCGCGGTCCCGGCAGGAACAGCGGCTTGATCATGCCCGACGAGGTAATGGCGACCCACAGCAGCAATAGGGCGATCACGGTCACGATGCTGATCGCGAGGCTGGGGCCCTGGCCCGGCGCGCCGAACGATTCCCCTGCCTTGACAGGGCGTGGGGCAAACATGCGGGCGAACCAGCCGCGCCGACGCGGCGGGCGTGGCGAAGTGGCCGGGCGTTGCACGCCGCTGCCGGAAGGGGCGCCAGTCGAGGGCGCGTGGGGCGTGGTGACGGGTTTGGTCATCATGATGGCAACGTCTCCTGCGTCGATCAGGCGGCGACCGCGCCGGCACCGGACGGGGTCGTCTGGCCTGCGCGTTCGTCGCCATAAATGATGCTGAGCACGGTCTCTCGCATGGCGATGAAATCGGGGCTCGACTTGATGGCGCGTGCATCGCGGCTTTCGAGATAGCGCTGGTTGAAGTCGAGTTCGTAGGTGTGCGTGATACGGCCCGGACGCGGTGACATCACGATCAGGCGGCTGGCAAGGAACAGCGCTTCTTCTACGCTGTGCGTGATGAAGAAAATCATCTTGCCGGTCTCGCGCCACACGTCGAGCAGGAGTTCCTGAATGGTCTCCCGTGTGAGCGCGTCAAGGGCGGCCATCGGCTCGTCCATGAGCAGCATCGACGGATTGCAGGTGAGGGCGCGCGCAATGCCCACGCGCTGCTGCATGCCGCCGGAGAGCTGGTAAATCATGTGGTTGTGGAAGTCCTGCAAGCCGACCAGCGCGAGATTGCGTGCCGCGCGGGCGCGTCGTTCCGTCTTGGGAATGCCTTGCAGCTTCAACCCGAATTCGGTGTTCTCCATCACGCTGAGCCACGGCAGCAACGCATGCTTCTGGAACACCACGCCACGGTCGGCACCGGGCCCTTCGATGGGGGCGTCGCCCAGCAGCAATTCGCCGGACGTGGGCGCGATGAAACCAGCCATCAGACTGAGCAGCGTGGTCTTGCCGCAACCCGAGGCGCCTAGCGCCACTACGAAATCGCCGGGCGCGATGGTCAGGTCGACGTGAGCGAGCGCCTGCACCTGCTCGCCGGGACGCCGGCCGGGATACACGACGCTGACGTCGTTGACGATGAGTTGTTCCATGAAGCCCTTCTCCTGTCGATCCAGCGATCGGGGAGGGGCGGTCACACCGGAGCCACTCCGGCGCAACGGCCCCGGCACGGCTTACTTCAGTTTGAGTGCGGCGTCGACGTAGCGCGACGTGACATATGGCGCGTAGTCGGCCTTGACGGCATTGATCTTCTGCTGGCCCTTGAGGAATTCGGCCGTGTCCTTGAGGGCCTTGGCGGCGCGGCTGTCCTTGCCGCCCAGCCATTCGCCGGACGCCTGCTGCTGCGCCGACGGATAGGCGTAGAGCGAGAGCGCGCCGGGCACGTCTTCCGGCTTGCCGCCAATCATCTTCACGATGGCCTTGACCTGTGGCGAACCGGCGGCCCATGCGGCCTGATTCTGGCGATACGCCGCGTCGGCGTCGGCAATCACCTTGACGAACTTCGCCATGAAGTCGGCGTTCGCCTCACCCCATTTGCGGTCGACGGCGATGCCGTCAAACGTCGGCTTGCCCTGCTTCGACAACTCGCCGGAGGTAATGAGCACATGACCGCTTTGCTTGATCTGCGCGAGCGCCGGGTCCCACACGTAAGCCGCGTCGATGTCGCCGCGCTCCCACGCCGCCACGATCTGGTTCGGCTGCATGTTGAGCACCGTGACCTCGGTCGGCTTGATGCCCCACTGCTGCAACGCGTACATCGTGTGGTAGTGCGTGGTCGAGACGAACGGCACGCCGATCTTCTTGCCCTTCAGGTCGGCGGGCGTCTTGATGTTCGACGCGTTGCGCACGACCATCGCTTCGGCCTGATTGATGTCGTCGAGGATCCAGAACAGTTGCAGGTCCAGCCCTTGCGAGACGGCGGCCGCCATGGGGCTGGAGCCGAGTACGCCGATCTTGATGTCGCCCGAAGCGAGGGCCGTTGCCACCTTGGCGCCGGATTCGAACTGACGCCAATGAATCTTGTAGCCGGTGGCTTTTTCGAATTCGCCGCTGGCAATTGCGACCAGCCACGGATCGACGATCTGCTGGTACGCGATCGTCACCTCTTTCTCCTGCGCCTGTGCCGTGGCGGGCAGCGTCAATCCGAGCGTGAGGGCGGCGGGTAGCGCGGCAGCAGCCAGCGCCGTGGCAGCGAACACCCGTCGCAGCCGGTTCGGAAGTCCATTCATGGTTCACCTCTAATCGGAAATTTCGGTGGAACACTCGGGTTGACGCAACTAGGGTTACGAATCGGCGTCAAGTGACTGCATCATTGCTGTCCGTATTTTTGTTCGTTAGAGCCAGTTGGCCGCATTTGATGATGCCAACTGGTCCAGATGCCGCACGATCGGCCTGTAAGCCGCATGGATGCTGGAATCCGCCGGGATTTCGGGTGACTGCGGATAAACCCGAATTCGGAATTAACGTCACCGCCTCATGAGTAATAATTGACGTTCTGGAAGTGACAAGAAGAGAGGGCGCGATGTCGAGCCGGATTTCTGCGGCGATGTGGAACCAGTTGTTTCTGATGTCGGCGCGCGCTGGCATGAGTTTGCAGAGCCAGATTCGCCAGATGCTGGTGTCGGCGATTCTGGACGAGCGGCTGATGCGCGGTGCCGCGGTGCCGTCGTCGCGCGAGTTGGCCGAAGGGCTTGGCGTGGCGCGCAACACGGTGGTGCTGGCCTATCAGCAACTGGTCGACGAGGGTTACCTGATCGCCCGTGAGCGACGCGGATACTTCGTCAACGGTGACATCCTTGCCCCGCGCGTCGGGTCGCAAAATACGCCTGCGCGCGCCGTACCCGAGCCGGTGGCTGGCACCATCGCGCCGCTGAGTCCGTCCACGCCGGATTGGGAGGGCCGCTACGTGGTGCGGCCATCGGGGCAACGCAACATCGTGAAGCCCATCGACTGGCAGCAGTACCAGTACCCGTTCATCTACGGCCAGTTCGATCCGACGATGTTCCCGACGGCAGACTGGCGCGAGTGTTGCCAGAAGGCGCTCACTATCATGGAGATTCGTGACTGGGCGCCGGACATGATCGCGCGTGACGACGAGACGCTCATTCAGCAGATTCGCACGCGCGTGCTGCCCCGGCGTGGCGTGTGGGCCGACGCCGACGAGATCGTGCTCACCAACGGCGCGCAACAGGCGCTCTATCTGCTGGCGGATTTGCTTGTCGGGGCGCGCACGACGGTGGGCATCGAAGATCCGGGCTATCCGGACGCCCGCAACATCTTCGCGATGCGAACGCCGAAGCTGGTCGGCTTGCCTGTCGACGAACACGGGTTGCCCGTCGACGAGCGACTGTCGCAATGCGACTACGTGTACGTCACCCCTTCGCATCAGTGCCCGACGACGACCACGATGCCGCTCGCGCACCGCGAGGCGTTGTTACGTCGCGCGGAAACCGACGACTTCGTGCTCATCGAAGACGATTACGAAAGCGAGAACAGCTATTCGGATATCCCGATTCCCGCGCTGAAGAGTCTGGATCGCAGCGACCGGGTGATCTACATCGGGAGTTTGTCCAAATCGTTTGCGCCGGGGCTGCGGCTCGGGTACATCGTCGCGCCGGCGGCCCTGGTGGCGGAGTTGCGCGCGCTGCGTCGCCTGATGATCCGCCATCCGTCGGCATTCATTCAGCGTTCGTTCTCGATGTTCCTCGCGCTGGGTCACCACGACGCGTTGCTGCGTCGTTTGGCGGACACCTACGCCAAGCGTGCCGAAGTGCTGAGTGCTGCGCTCGCCACCCATATGCCGGAGGCATCGTTCGTGCAGGTGAAGGGTGGGGCCTCCTGCTGGGTGCGGGGGCCGGAGACGCTCAACGTCAATGCGCTGGCGGCACGGGCGAAGTCGCGCGGCATTCTGATCGAACCGGGCGATGTGTTCTTCATGGGCGATGCGCCGCCAAGCAACATGTTCCGGCTGGGCTTTTCCTCGATACGGCTCGAGCACATCGAAGCGGGCATCATCGCGCTGGCAGAGGTGCTGCGCGAGACGATGGCGGCGCAGTAGCGTGTGGCAGATTGCCGGGAACGCCGTCAAGGCGATCCGTTGCGTCCGTAGCGGCGAAAACCTTCGGTCGAGGACAGGCGTGTGTAATAGGCTGCAACGCTGTCGAGCGCAGGATGTTCGATGGGCGTGCTGAACCAACGATGCACCGCGAGGCCGATGGCGATGTCGGCGAGCGTGAAGGTGTCGCCGCAGACGAACGCCTGTGTCGACTGCAATTGCTGATCGAGCACGCGCATGAGGTCGATCCACCGCGCGACGCTGGTGCTCATCATGCGGGCATCGTCATAGCCCGGGGCGTGGCGAACAAGCGACTTGAAGGGGTATTGCCAGGCAGGATTCAGATCCGAGGCCTGCCAGTCGATCCACTGATCCACGCGTGCGCGCTCGCGCGGCGCCAGCGGGTAAAGATCGGTGCGCTCACGCATGGTAGCAAGGTATCGCAGGATGCTGTTGGATTCCCACAGGATGAAGCCGTCGTCGTCGATCACCGGCACCATCCGGTTCGGATTGAGGGCGACGAACGCCGGGGCGTCGAGCTTGCGCGAGGCATCGCCGTCTCCCCAGGGGGCGTTGACGAACGGAATGTCGAGTTCGTGACACAGCCACAACACCTTACGAACGTTGATGGACGTTGGTCTGCCGAGGATGCTGAGCATGAGGCGCCTTGGTCGGTGGAGACGGGACGGCTCCATTCTAGTGCCGGCTGCGGAGGGGGAACAGATACAGATTTGCGACCTGTCGACGGAACAGACCGAGCGACGACGGCGAGGGGCAGACACCTCGCCGCCGTGCAACGTTGATGCGTGAGAGCCTCAGGCCGGGACTGCGGCAGCGGCGGCCTTGAGCGCGTCGGACGCCGCGGCGATGAACTCGCCCGTGCGCTCGGTGCTCAGCTTGCCGCCCGTCCAGTTCAGGGTAAAGCAGAAGGTCACGGGCGTTGTACGCACCCGCATCTGACCTGCGAAGCACAGGCAGTGGTACGACTCCCAGTCGAGGCTGCCGCCCTTGCCGAACGACAGAAGGCCGTCAGGAACCGCCATCCAGAGGGCGTCGGCGGTTGCCTGAATGCGCTTGTATTCGGTCAGCGAGGCCGGCTGGCTGAAGAACCGGCCTGCGAGCGACTGCTGGTACCAGCGGACCATCTCGCTGGCGGTGCTCAGCATCGCTTGCTTGTCGTTGATGACGTCGGTGCGCGGCTTGAGCCCGAGGTTCTCGTTGTTGCCGAGCTTGACCATGCCCGCCCAGCCGAGATCGACACCGGATTCTGCGCCGGCCAGATAGGAAAACAGCTTGCGGGTGGAGTCGGGGATGCGGGTGGCGTGCAGTCCGGCTTCCGCGATCAGAGCGCGCACGCGGTCCGGGCCGACGGCGGCGAGCGCGATGTCCGTTCCGGTGTTGTCGCTGTGCGAGATCATCGCCTCGAGCGCCGTGCGATAGGGCGTGGTGCCCGTCAGTCCGACCAGCACCGGGCTGCCGGGCGAGCGCACGCTGTCGTCGACGGTGCAGGGCTTCAGGGTGTTCAGGCCTGCGCGTCCGGTTTCGGCGTCGCGCAGGAATTGCGCGAGGATGAATGTCTTGACGGCGCTGCCGACGAAGAGCTGGGTGTCCGGCGCGTAGGCCGCGCGCCAGGTCTGTCCGTTGGCGCCGCCTGCCTCGATGAGGCAACTGGATGTCTGCGGCGCCAGCGCACCGAAGCGACGCACGGCCGCATCGACGTCGGCCACGCCGGCTGCCAGCACCTGCGGCGCCGTCGAGAGCAGTGCGGGGGCTGCCAGCGATGTGGCGGCGATTTTCAGCGCCTGGCGCCGGGTCGGTTGGAATGTCGTCATACGAAGATGTCTCAGAGGGTCGAAATTCAAGCGTTGCAATGAAACTCGGAGTTTCTGGCAAAATCCCCGAAGCAGTTTAGTCATTCGGTCTCAAATTTTGGTCGATTCGTTGCCCGACGCAATGCCCGGCCAGACAGAACAACAGCAAATTGCCTGCCGGCTTGCGTCAGCGAGTGCGGGCGCCGTCCCCAGCGGTATGGGGTCCGAAGCAGCACTCAGAAACCGGGGTCTGGGTCACGACTATGCAAAAAACACGCCTTTACGGGGATACACCCTCCTTCGGCGCACCGCCTACCGGGCATTTCCACACGTTTTCCACGATGGACGAGACCGCGCCGAACCGGCTCGACTACTGGATTTCGAGTGCCTATCGCGCCGTCGAGGCGCGCCCCTTGCCCGACACCCCTGACACGCCATTTTATGGTCAGGTGGCGTCGTACAAGGGGGGCCAAGCGCAGTTCGTGCATTGCGTCAGCTCGCCGGTCGACACCTGGCTCACGCCCGGCCGCATTCGCGGCATGCTCAGCGACGAGCACGTTGCCATCTGTCTGCTGGAGCGCGGTGAGTACCGCGTGGAGCAAGCGAACGGTGAGCGTGCGGTACTGGGCGAAGGCGAGCTGTTCATGTTCGACTGCGGACAACCGATGTCGTCGCACTGGACGGACTCGTCGACCTGCTATCTGCGGCTGCCGCGTCCGCTCGTGAGACAGGCATTGGGCAGTGACCCTGCCGATCTCGGGCGGGTGGCGACGTCGCTCTCGTCGTCGCAACTTTCCCCGTTTCTCTGTGCACAACTTCGGCTGCTGGCTGCGCAAGGCGCGACGTTGGGACGCGACGAACTTGACCATGCGATGCAGGTAACGGTCGACATGGCGCTTTTCCTGATCGGCTCGCATCTGGGCGACGCCCGCGCGGCGTCCGACGAGGCGCGCTGGCGCAGTGGCAAGCGACAGGCCGCGTATCGTTTCATGCGCGAGAACGCGCATCGGCACGATCTGACGCCGGAGATGATCGCCGCCGCGCTGCATTGCTCGCGGGCGCAGCTTTACCGGCTGTTCGAGGGGGAGCCGCTGAGCGTAAAGGCAGCATTGCGGGAGATTCGCCTGCAACAGAGCAAGCTTCGTCTCGAGCGGGGAGGGCCGGATGCCCATATCGGGACCATCGCCTACGAATGCGGCTTCACCGATCAGGCGGCCTTCGGCAAGGTCTTCCGTCAACGGTTCGGCATGACGCCGGGAGAGGTGAGGATGGGCGGCCTGCCGCTCTGAGGCATTCCATTCGACGCGGCGCGTCATGCCGTGTGCGTACGTGTGCCGGTTTCCCAAAGCGCTGCTGTGCCGCTTCGGCTAGGATGTGGCGCTTTCCATGTGCATCCGAAATCCGGGAGACTGTATGCAAGCGATTCGATGGGGCGCGGCGCTGGCCGTTCTGATGACCAGTTTGGCAGTGCAGGCGGCTTCGCCCTGCGACAATTCGGCGGATCAGACGACGATGAACCAATGCGCCTCGAAGGCGCTTGCGACATCAGACAAGAAACTTAACGACGTCTATCAATCGCTCGCCAAGACGGTCAGCCCGGAAGGAAGGGCGTCATTGGAAAGAGCGCAACGCGCATGGATTGCCTGGCGCGATGCGCAATGTGCCTTCGAGACGATCGGTACTGTCGGCGGAAGCGTGCACGCCGCCATGTATACGTACTGCATCGATGAATTGACGCAAGCGCAAACCAAGCGTCTTCACGCCATCGGTAGCTGTCAGGAGGGGGATGTGTCCTGCGTTCACCGGTAAGCCATTCAACGCGGCGGCAGCAAGCGCTGCCGCGCGCGAGTCTGCTCCGGAACCTCTCAGAACGTATGGCGCATGCCGAGCGAGACACCGACCTTGCTGCCGTACGTGCCTTGCGAAGCGATCAACGTGTACCGTCCGCTGATGTTGTTGCGGTCGATCTCCAGATAGACGTCGGTACGCTTGCTCAACTGGTAGTCGGCCATGCCATAGACGGCGGTGCGTTTGCCGCCCGGCTGTGCCTGCCAGTCGACGAAGCCACCCACGCCGAGCGTGAGCGCCGGCAGCGGGTTGTAGCTCAGACCGAGCAGCATCACGTTGTTGCGCGTTTCGATTTCGCTCAATTGACTATGCAGATAGCCGGCCGTGGCCTTCCAAGCACCGAAGGCAGCGCCCGTCGAAAAGCCGAACGTGTTGCGCGACTGCGTGCCGTCTGCCGATGTCAGGCGCTGGTAAAGCAGCGTGCCGTTCACCCCTCCCGCCGTATATCCCGCCGAAACCCCCAGGCCCGAATTCGCATGCGTGTCCCCCGCGGCATTGCCGAAGGTGTAAGCCGTGCCTAGCGAGAAGCCGCCCGCGTCGAGCGTGTACTTCACCGTGTTGTCGAGCCGGCTGCCGACGTAGTTGCTCGCAACGATCAGCGTGTCGAGGTTCGGGTTGTTGAAGATCTGCGCGGCCCCCATCGCCTGATAACCCACGCTGTATTGACGCCCGATCGACAGCGCGCCGTAGCTGCCGCGCACACCGACGAATGCCTGACGCCCGAACAGGCGGCCCGCGCCATTCGACGAATCCTGTCCGAACCCGGCGCTCTTCGTCGGCTGCAACGACGTGCCGTCGTTGATATTGAAGCCGCTCTCCAGCACGAAGAACGTTTCCAGATTGGGCGCGAGTTGCTCCGTGCCCTTGATGCCCCAGCGCGAACCGGTGAACGAGCCTTGCGAGGCGCTGAACAAGCGCGCGTCGCTCGCATTGGCGTTGGTCTCGTAGCGGATGGCCGTATCGATCAGGCCGTAGAGGGTGACGTCTGCCCGGGCGCTCGCGGGGGCAAGCATCAAGGGAGAAAGGCAGGCCGCCGCGTACGCAAGGCGGCGTCGGGTTGCGAAAGGCATGAAGGGTGTCTCCGTTGTGGTGTTGTTTTGGGTGTTGCAGGTATCGCCGAATGGCGGATCAGGGCGGCGGTGACGCGGCGTGTGCCGTGACCGCAAAAACAGCGCTCGCGGTGGCGAGCAGTCGACCTTCGTCGTCCAGCACTTCGGCGTCGCAGAACGCGAGCGTGCGGCCGCTGCGACGCACCCGGGCGTGCGCGGCGATGTGTCCGCGCGCCGGGCGAAGATAGTTGATCGTGAGGTTCACCGTGCCAAGGTTCTCGACCGTGCCGCTCGCGCGCGTGGCCATGCCCATGGCGGTGTCGAGCATCGTGGCAATGAGGCCGCCGTGGGCATTCCCGTGACGGTTCACATGCCGTGCGAGGACGTCGCAGGCGAGCACGACCCTGCCGTCATCGACCTCGACTAACGTGAAGCCCTGATCGAGGCAGAACTGCGACTCGATGCGCAACGCGGAGGCGGGTAGTGAGGTGGGTTGCGAAGCCGCTTGTAATGCGGGTTGTGATGCGGCCTGCGTCATTTCGCGTTCACCGCGAGCATGGGGTTCAGGCCGGTGCGGGCGACACGGCTGGCCAGCGGGCGGCCGAGTGCCGTCTCGCAGGCTTGCGAGGCCGCCATCATCGCGCTCAGATCGATGCCGGTATCGACGCCCATCGTTTCCACCACATTCACGAAGTCCTCGGTGCAGACATTGCCGGTGACGCCGCCGCCGTATTGCACTTTGGCGGGATGCCCGCCCACGCCGCCGAACGCTACGTCGAAGTGCTGTACGCCGGCTTCCAATGCGGCGAGGTAATTGACGATGCCGGTGCCGCGCGTGTCGTGAAAGTGGGCGATGGCATGCACGTCGGGGAACGTCGAGAGCATTGACGAGAACAACGTCTTCGTCGACGCCTGTGTCGCCACACCGATGGTGTCGCCCAACGTCACGTATTGCACGCCGAGCGACGCAAAGCGCTCCACGTCCTGCAGGACGCGAGCAGGATCGATGGCCCCCTCGAACGGGCAGCCGAATGCGACGGAGATCGTGCCGACGAGCCGGAATCGACCTTTCGCGGCCTTGGCCATGGCCTCGATGCGCAGCCACTGATCGGCGCGCGACTGCTTCAGGTTGCGCTCGGAGTGGGCGTCGCTCGCCGAGACCAACAAGCTGATTTCATTGACGCCAATCCCCGCATCGAGATCGGCCAGCGCGCGTTCCACGGCGCGCGTGTTTGCACAGGTCGCCTTGTAATAGACGCCGTCCACGCGCGGCAGCACGGCCAGAAGGTCGCTGGCGTCGGCGAACTGGGGCACCACGGCCGGGTTGGAGTAGGACGTGGCTTCCACGCGACGAAACCCCGCTCGCGCGAACTGGTCGATGAGCGTGCGTTTGGTATCGGTGGAAAGAAAGGCGGTCTCGTGCTGAAGGCCGTCGCGGGCAAAGCATTCGCACAGGGTCAGATCGGACATGACTAGCCGGCGCTACGCGCCAAAAGAGTGTTCGGATGGCACGCATGAAATCATCTAATGTGATGCAATGTCAAATAATTAATAAATGTCAGGCAATCCTGTTTCTCGTTATTTGTTAGTTTTATTGCGATGTTTTGTGTTTGTCTCCACGGCGTTGTGATTATTTTGTTTGACGAAGTCACATTCTGTGGATTAGGCTAGCCGCCATACCCGTCTCACCTTAGGTTGATGAACCCGATGTCCCGAACCCTGTCGCTTCCCGATTCCCTGCTGGTCGAAGATCGCGGTCCCGTACGTGTGATCACGATGAACCGCCCCGACAAGCGAAATGCCCTGAACAACGAACTCACCCACGCCTTGCTCGCGGCGTTGCGCGAATCCGATGAAGACCCGGCAGTGCACGCGATCGTGCTTGCCGGTGCGGGGCAGAGCTTTTGCGCTGGGGCCGACGTTAAAGAATTCGGTGGTTTCGTCGCGGGCGGCAACGATGCCGACGCCGCGCAAGCCGCCCTCAAGCGCGCTCACCTCACGACCTCATTGCATCGTGCATTTGCCGACATCGGCACGCCGGTCGTCGGCGCGGCGCAGGGTTATGCCATGGGCGGGGGCGCCGGGTTGGCGCTGGCGTGCGATCTGCTCGTCGTGGGCGAGAGCCTCAAGCTGGGCTATCCGGAACTCAAGCACGGCATCGTGGCGGCCATCGTGATGGCCAATCTGGTGCGTCAGGTGGGACGCAAGACCGCCTTCGAGCTGGTGTCGACAGGCGATACCGTCGATGCGTCGCGCGCTCTCGCGTTGGGCATTGCCAATCGCGTCAGCCCCGACAGCGCGCTGATCGACGACGCCGTGGCGCTTGCCGCCCGTCTGGCTGCCTACGATCCGGTATCGATGACGGCGACCAAGCGACTGTTCCACCGCGTGGCGGATCTTCCGCTCACGCAGGCGTTCGACGTCTCGCTCGATACGAACATGATGATGCGCAGCTTCCCCAAGCGCACACCGCAGTCATGAGCGCACCGATGAAGCCGCTCGCCGGTGTGACGATCCTCGAGCTGGCGCGCGTGCTCGCGTGCCCGTTCGCGGACATGATCCTGGCGGAGCTGGGGGCTACGGTCATCAAGATCGAGCAGCCGGGCAGTGGTGACGAGACGCGCACCTTCGAGCCGAAAGTGGGTGAGGAGTCCGCCTACTACTTCGCCTGCAATCGCAGCAAGCAGTCGGTCACGGCCAACATGAAGACGGAGGCCGGACGCGCGATCATCCGCGATCTGGCTTCGCGCGCAGACGTGCTGCTCGAGAACTTCCCCGTCGGCACGCTCGCGCGTTATGGCCTTGACCAGACGGCGCTTCGCGCTGCCAATCCCAAGCTCATCTACGTGTCGTGCACCGGCTTTGGACAGACCGGCCCGTATGCGAGGCGCAAGGGTTACGACACGGTGTTTCAGGCGATGGGCGGCTTGATGAGCCTGACCGGCGAGCGTGGTGGCGGTCCGGTCAAGCCGGGGCTGCCGATCGCGGATCTGTCGTCGGGACTGTGGATCGCGATTGCGATTCTCAGCGCCTTGCAGGGCCGCACGCAAACGGGCGCGGGCTGTCACGTCGACTTCTCGATGCTCGACGGTCAGGTCAGCCTGCTCACGCTGGCGGCCGGTCGCTACTTCGCGCTGGGCGAAGTGCCGCCGCGCCTCGGCACGGAACACCCCGGGCGCGTGCCGTCGGCGACCTTCGCGTGCAGCGACGGTGCGTACGTTCACATCACCTGTAGCGATCAACACTGGCAGCCCCTTTGCGAACTACTGGGGCTCGACGCGCTTGCGGCCGATCCGTCGCTCTCGACCAACGCCGGGCGAGTCGAGCACCGTGAACGTGTGATGGCGGCGCTGGCGGCTGCCATTGCCGGTAGAGCGCGTCGTGAGTTGTGCGACGCCTGCGACGCCGCCGGTGTGCCCGCAGGCCCGATCCAGCATGTCGACGAAGTGCTGGCCGATCCGCACGTGCTTGCGCGCGGCATGGTGAGCGAGTTCGAGCATCCGGCGGTAGGCAAATTTGGCGCGTTGCCGGTGCCGTTCAAGTTCGACGGGTTTGCTGATCCGGAAGTCGGCCGGCCGCCGCTGTTGGGAGAGCACACCGACCAAGTGCTGGCAGGGCTGGGCTATGCGCCTGAGCAGATCGCGGACTTGCGTCGTGACGGTGCCATCTGAATTCGATTTGATGTTTGAGACAGGAAACAAGTCAGCATGAAGAATTGGGAGACGTTGGAGATCGTGCGGCATGACGCGGTCGTTGAAATCGTGCTCAACCGCCCGCAGCAGCGCAATGCGCTGAATGCCGCGATGTGCGATGAATTGCGCGCCACCGTTCAGGCGCTGCGCGACGACACTTCCGTGCGCTGTGTGGTCGTACGCGCCAATGGTCCGGTGTTCTGCGCCGGCGCGGATCTGAAGGAGCGTCAGGGCATGAGTCTCGACGATGTGCGTGCGCGACGCGTCAAGGCGTTCGCGGCCTACGACGCCATCGAGCAGATCGGCAAACCGTGCATCGCGCTCGTGGAGGGACCGGCGATCGGCTCGGGCGGCGAGATTGCGATGGCCTGCGATTTCATCGTGGCCACGGAAGCTGCGGCATTCCGCACGCCCGAGGCGCTGTGGGGGACGGTTGGCGCGACGCAGCGCATGCCGCGCGCAGTCGGCAAGCGACTGGCCAAGGACATGGCGTTCACGGGACGCACGTTGTCGGCGCAGGAAGCGCATGCTGCCGGTCTGGTCTCGCGCATCGTGCCGGCTGCCGAGGCGATCGAGATCGTGCGCACGATGGCGCAGGAGATTGCTGCCGCGCCTGCGCTTGCTATGCATCTGACGAAGCACTGTATCGACCGTGGTGCCGAGACGGACGCCGCCGGTGCGTTGGCCATCGAGATGCTGGCCATCGACACCTTGCTGCAAAGCCCCGATTGGGGCAGCAAGATCGCGCGCTTCGGCAGCGAGCCCCACCCTGCCGTCGCCGGTGCTGCAAAGCGTGGAGGCGGTCATGCTTGAGTCGGGCCACGAAGTCTATGCCAGCCAGTTCGGGCTGGAAGGGCCGGTCACGCTGCCCGCGATTCTCGCGGCTCGCGCACGCGCGACGCCGACAGCGCAGGCGCTAGTCATCGACGGCGAGCGCATCGACTATCGCACGCTCGCCGAGCGCGTCGAGCAGGCGGCCGCGCGCATGGTTCACCTGGGGGTTGAGCACGGCGAGCACGTCGGCATTCTGATGGGCAACTCGGTGAGCTGGGTCGTGCTGTTCTATGCGGCGGCGTCGATCGGTGCGGTCGCCGTGCCGGTCAACACGCGCTTCAAGTCCGATGAGCTGAACTACTGCCTGAGTCAGGGGGATGTGCGTGTGCTGTTCTACGCCGACACGTTCCTCAACATCGATTACACGCAGTTGCTGCGCGGCGTCGAGCCGGCGTTCGACGGGCAACTGCCGGGCAACGTGCTGCCGCTGCTGCGCCGTGCCGTCATGGTGGGCGATAGCGCGCGCGGCTTGCCCGCGGGTGTCGAGCATTTCGACGCGCTGCCCGATACCGCCGAGCTGCGCCATGCAGCGGCGAATCGCGCGGCAGCGGTCGTGCCCGACGACGTTCTGCTGATTCAGTACACCTCGGGCACGACGTCTTTCCCGAAGGGCGTGCTGCTGCGTCATCGCAACATGCTGATGAATGCGGCGGCGTCGGCGATTCGCATCGGTGTGCGTGCCGACGACCGCTACTTCAGCGTGCGTCCCTTCTTCCACGTGGCGGGCACGACGATGTCGTTGCTCGTCTCGCTGGTGACGGGCGCGTGCCTGCTCTCCGTGCCGTCGTTCGACGTGGCGCGCGTGCTGACCATGCTCGATGAGGAGCGTTGCACGCTCACCTCGGGCAACGACACGATCTTCCTGATGATGATGGGGCACCCCGAATTCCGTCGCGAGCGCATTCACCTGCGCGGTGGCTGGGCGGCGGCCGGTCCGGAAATCATGCAGAAGATTCACGACGTGATGGGCGTGCCTTACATGGTCGGCGCCTACGGTCAGTCGGAGGCATCGCCCAACGTCGTGCTCAACGATTGGCGCGATCCGCTCGAGTTGCGCGTGGGTGGCTGGGCAAGTCCGCACCCGGGTATCGACATCCGCACGGTGTCCACGCAAACCGGCGAGGTACTTGGCGCAGACGAGCCCGGCGAAATTCAGGTGCGCGGCTGGAGCGTGATGAAAGGGTATTACAACAAGCCGAAGGAAACCGCGCAGGCATTCAGCGAAGACGGCTGGTTGCGCACGGGCGATCTCGGCGTGATCGACGCCGAGGGGCGCATGCGCATGCTCGGACGGCTCAAGGATGTGTTCCGCGTCGGTGGCGAAAACGTGGCGCCTGCCGAAGTGGAGGAGACGCTTTTCACGCATCCCGATGTGCAACTCGCCCAGGTCGTCGGCGTGCCCGATGCCCGCCTTGGTGAGGTGCCTGCCGCGTTCGTGGTGCTGCGTCCGGGCGCTGAACTCACGAGCGAAGCGCTTATCGACTGGTGCAAGGCGCGGGCAGCGAATTTCAAGGTGCCGCGTTACCTGCGATTCGTCGATTCGTTCGACGGCATCGGCATGACGGGAAGCTCGAAAGTGCAGAAGAACAAGCTGCGCGATTACGCCATACGGGAGTTCGGTTTGTCCTGACGATTGACCGACCCCATCAAAAACAATATTGGAGGAGACATGACTTCACATACGACGACGGCCTCACAGCCGTTCGGCGGCACGGCCACGCCTGTCGCCGGGCAGGTGGTTGAGGAGGCGACCTATCGCAAGATCGCCTGGCGCACGCTGCCGTTGCTGTTCGTTTGCTACATCATCAATTACATCGACCGGGCGAACATCGGCATCGCGCAGATTCAGTTCAAGGCGGATTTGCATTTCAGCGATCTGGTCTACGGGATCGGTGCGGGGTTGTTCTTCGTCGGCTTCCTGCTCTTCGAGGTGCCGAGCAATCTGATGCTTGCCCGCATGGGCGCGCGCAAGACGCTGCTGCGGATCATGACGCTGTGGGGCGCCGTGTCGTGCGCCATGATGTTCGTGCGCACGCCCATGGAGTTCTACGTCGCACGCATGCTACTCGGCGCCGCCGAAGCGGGCTTCTTTCCCGGCCTGATTCTGTACCTGAGCTACTGGTTTCCGGCGGAGCGTCGTGCCCGTGTGACGGCGGTGTCGTTTGTGGCGATTCCGATTGCCACCATGATCGGAGCGCCGACCTCGGGCTGGATCATGCGTCAGTTCCACGAAGTGCATGGCCTGGCGGGCTGGCAGTGGATGTTTCTTCTTGAAGGGCTGCCCGCGATCGTGCTCGGCGTCGTTGTCTTCTTCTGTCTGGAAGACCGGCCCGAGACGGCCAAGTGGCTCAGTGCCGACGAGAAGGCGCGGCTGACGAGTGTGCTCAGTGAGGAGCGCCGGCAGAAAGCCGGCAAGGGTGGACATGCTCACGGGCACGGCGGCACGCTTGCGGCACTGGGTGATTGGCGTGTCTATGTGGCCGGGCTGGTGTCGTTCTGCGCCTATGTGCTGGCGAGCACCATCGCCTTCTTCGCACCGCTGGTCATTCAAGGCACGGGGGTGAAGGATACGTTCCACGTGGGTCTGCTCGCGGCGATTCCGCCCGTGGTGGGCATCGTGTCGATGTTGATTGTGAGCCGTCATTCGGACCGGTATCGAGAGCGCCGTTGGCATGCGTCGGTGCCGCTCATGTTCGCTGCGGCGAGCTTGATGGTGATGCCGTACATGTCGCATAACCTCGTGCTGGCGGTGCTGCTGCTCGCGATTGCGACGGCGGGCCATCTGTCCAGTCTGTCCGTGTTCTGGACGATTCCGTCGACCTATCTCGCGCCGGCAAGCGCGGCCGCAGGAATCGCGGTGGTGAGCAGTATCGGGGCGCTGGGCGGGCTGGTCGGGCCGAGCGTCATCGGGTATGTCAAGTCGACGACGGGCAGCCTCGCGCTCGGATTGCAGGTGGCGGGTTGCTTCGTGCTTTTCGGCAGCATCCTGCTGCTTGTCGGCATTCCTGCCCGGCTCTTGCCAAAAGGGGTTTCGCGCCGCTGAGCGCGCGGACTCACGGGTTTGACCGGGCAATGGCGAGGCGATAGCATGACGCCATTCCATTCCCGGCCTCCTCGTCACATGCCCAAGCCTAACCCTTCGCGCTCGCCCGAACCGGCGAGCGCTGCTCCGTCCGACTTGCGGCATCTCACCTCGTTTCAACTGCGCCAACTGACGAACATCTACACGAAGGGTTCGTCGAGCGTGTATGAACGCAACTTCGGTCTGACGCTCAACGAGTGGCGCTCCATCGCGCTGCTGCACACCAGCGCGGGCATGTCGCTCAACCGGCTGGCCGAGCAGGCGCAATTCGATCGCGGGTTGATGAGCCGCACGGTGAGCGCGCTCGAGGCGCGCGGCATCCTCCAGCGCAGCACAGATAGCGCCGATGCGCGTGGCGTGGTGATCTCGCTCACCTCGCAGGGCCGAGATCTCGTCAGGCAAGTCTTCCCCGTCGCCGAAGAACTCAACGATCGCCTGCTGTCGGTCCTTACGCGGGCCGAGCGCGATGCGCTCCCCAAGATACTTGACAAGCTCACGTATCAAGCAAGGATCATGCTGGATCAGGAGCGCGAAGAGGCCGGTGAGGATCTGTGATTCCCGTCGAGTTTTGCTGAATATTATTTGACTTTGCATCATATGTCCCTTAGATTGACGAGCATCGTCAATGCGCGTCTGCGCGGTATTTCGAGGGGCTTTTCATGTTGCAGACCCGTCTCACTCGGCTGTTGAATATCAAATATCCCATCATCCAGGCCGGGATGAGCTGGGCGTCGTCGAACGCGGCGTTGCCCGTCGCGGTATCGAACGCTGGTGGTCTGGGGGTGATCGCTGCGGGGCCGATGTATCTCGATGCGTTTCGCGCCACCGTGCGCGAAGTGAAGGCGTCGACGAACGGCGCGTTCGCCGTCAATCTGCCGTTGTACCGGCCTCAGGCCGATCAGTTTCTCGACGTCATCGAGGAAGAGGGCGTGCCCGTCGTCATCGCATCGCAGGGCGGCCCGAAGGCGCATCTGGCGCGCTTTCAGTCGCGCGGTGTGCGCTGGATTCATGTTGTGTCGACGATGCCCCATGCACGCAAGGCAGCCGATGCCGGTGTGGATGCCCTGGTCGTGGTCGGCGCCGAAGCCGGCGGGCACCCGCCCGCCAACGGGGTGAGCACGCTGGTTGCCGTGCGCCGGGCGGTCGTCGAATTCGATTTGCCGATCGTGGCGGGCGGCGGTGTCGCTGATGGCTACGGTGTCGCAGCACTCCTCGCACTCGGCGCCGATGCCGTGCAACTCGGTACGCGCTTTCTCGCCACCCGCGAGGCGGGGGTCCATGAGAATTACAAGCGGGCCGTGCTCGATACCGAGATTGACGGCACGACGCTTGTCGGCGTGCGAGGCCTGCCCGTTCGCATGACGCGTAATCAATTTGCCGAGCGGGTGTTGCAAGCCGACCGGGATGAAACGGACGATGCTGCCTACGACACATTGTTCAAATCGAGTTCGCTCAAACAGGCGGCGCTCGATGGCGATATCGACTGGGGCAAGGTCGAGCTGGGGCAGTCGGCCGGGCTGATCGCCGATCTGCCGGGGGCGGCCGATGTCATGGCGCGGCTCGTGGAGGAGTGCGAATCTGCTGCGCGCCGGATGGCGGGCTGATGTCGTTCGACTGAATCCAGAAAGGGCGGCGTGCCGATGCCGCACCTTTTCGTCATTTTTTTGTAATTTCTACGTCAGTTCGCTGACGCCCCTCGCTCCCTAGACTGGCTTCACGTTGTTCACCGCAACGTTTCAATGCGAAGTCAACTCAAGGAGCCACCATGCCCACTCGTCACCTGCGTGCGATTGCCGCGCGTACTGTCACCGCCGGCGCACTGCTTGCCGCCGCCGCTTTCCCTGCACTGTCTGCGCACGCCGCCCCGGTAGCGTCCGGTCCGATCAAGAACATCGTGCTCGTGCACGGCGCGTTTGTCGGTGGTGCCGGCTGGCGTCCGGTCTACGACCTGCTGGTCAAGGATGGCTATCACGTCACGCTGGTGCAGGAGCCGCTGACGTCGTTCCAGGACGACGTGACCGCGACCAGGCGCGTACTCGATGCTCTGGACGGCCCGGCCGTGCTGGTCGGTCATAGCTACGGCGGCGCGATCATCACCGAAGCGGGGAATGACGAGCACGTGAAGGCGCTGGTCTACATCGCGGCGCACGCGCTGGATGTGGGCGAAACCGAGGCGAGCAACGGCAAGAAGTATCCGAACCTGACCAAGGCTGTCGTGAAGACGCCTGACAACTATCTCTACCTGAACCCGAAGGACTACCCGGCGGACTTCGCTGCGGATCTGCCGCGTGCGCAAGCCGAGTTCGAAGCCAATGCCCAGATGCCGACGGCGGCGTCGGTGTTTACGGCACTGATCCCCGATCCGGCATGGAAGAATAAGCCGGTGTGGTATATGGTCGCGAAGGCGGACCGGATCATCAATCCGGATCTGGAGCGGATGTATGCCGCGCGTGCCCACGCCCAAACCGTCGAGATCGAAGGCGCGAGCCACTCGGTGTACGAATCGCACCCGCAGGCGGTGGCCCGTTTGATCGAAGCGGCGGCCACGCAGGCCGGGCGGTAAGCTGAGCGTACGCGACGCGAAGCAGATTTCGAGGGCGGTCCGTTGGGCCGCCGTCGCTATTGGAGAGTGTCAGGACATCATGCGCATTCTGGTCATAGAAGACGAAGCGAAGACCGGCGAGTACTTGCAGAACGGACTTACCGAGGCCGGGTACGTCGTCGATGTCGCCCCCAACGGGATCGACGGGCTGCATATGGCGCAGGAACTGACATATGACCTGATTCTGCTTGACGTCATGATGCCGGGCATGGACGGCTGGACCGTCATGCGCAAGCTCGGCGAGCGCATGCACACGCCGGTGCTGTTCCTCAGCGCGCGCGGCACGCTCGAGGATCGGTTGAAAGGGCTCGATCTCGGCGCGGACGACTATCTCGTCAAGCCATTTTCCTTCGCGGAGTTGCTCGCGCGCATCCGCATCATCCTGCGGCGCGGTCAGCCGCAACCTGCCGACGAGGTGCTTCGGGTGGGCGATCTCTGCGTTGACGTTGCCAAGCGGCGCGTGGAACGCAGCGGCACGCGCATCACGCTGACCAACAAGGAATTCAACCTATTGCAGTGCTTCGTCCAGCATCCGGGTGAGGTGTTGTCGCGCGCGTTGATCGCGTCGCGCGTGTGGGACATGAATTTCGACAGCGACACGAACGTCGTCGATGTGGCAGTCCGGCGTCTGCGTCAGAAGATCGACGAGCCGTTCGCTACGCGCCTGATTCACACCGTGCATGGCGTGGGCTATCGCTGCGAGGCGCTCGAATGACGCAGCGCACGCGCGTCTCGCTGACCACGCGCCTCGCGCTCGGCTTCGCGCTGCTGGCGTTCGCTGCGATGGCGATCGTGGGCTTCGTGCTGTACTGGAAGCTCGAAGCGCAACTGGTCGTGCGCGACGACGGTGCGCTGGTCACGCGCGTGGATCAATTACGCACGCTCATGCAGGATGTCGATGCGCACGACCTGATTCGCGATAAACCGCATCTGTTCGCCAATATGCTGGGCAATACCGAGTCGTTGCTGGTCGTGGGGTATCCCGGTGAGCCGCCACTCCTCCAGGTGAATCCGGGACATGCGAGTGTGCCGCCGGTCACGCTGGTGCCGCCTGATGCGGCGCTCACGCTCAATGCCGTCCATCACACGCAGGCCCCCGACGGCACGCCGTTCATCTACGTCGCCGCAACGGCGCATGGCGTGGCCGGGCAGCGCGATCTGCAGATCGTGTCGGGGCGGTTGATGACCGAACGCACGCGCATGCTGGGCGACTATCGAACGCAGATCCTGTTGTTCGCGACCACGGCGGCGTGTGTGGCGGCGCTGTTCGCCTTCTGGCTGGCACGGCGCGGTATGCAACCGCTGCGGCGGCTAGCCGCGCAGACGGCTGCGATTGGCGTCGGCACGTTATCGACCCGTCTTCCCCGCCGCGAGGCGCCTGCCGAACTGGACGCCCTCGTCACGTCGTTCAACGCCATGCTCGACCGGCTCGAGCGCGGCTTCACGCAATTGCAGCAGGTGTCGGCGGACATGGCGCACGATCTGCGCACGCCCATTGGCAACTTGCTGGGACAGACGGAAGTCGGTCTCAGTCATGCGCGCGATCCGGCGTATTACCAACGTTTGCTGGGCTCGAATTTCGAGGAACTGCAACGGCTCTCGAAGATGATCGACAACATGCTGTTTCTCGCGCGCGCCGAGCATGCGGATCACGCCATCGACCGTCGGCGGCTGCATGTCGCGGACGAGTTCGAGCGCATGACGGATTATTTCGAGGGATTGGCCGAAGAGCGTGGGGTGCGAATCGAACGAGAGGGCGACGGGGAAGTGCTGGCCGACCCGCAACTGCTGCGTCGCGCGATGGCGAACCTGTTGGCGAACGCCGTACGGCATGCGGATGACGGCAGCGTGATTCGCCTTGTCGCGGAGCAGCAACCCGATACGACGCTGGTGCATGTGGAAAATCACGGCCCTACGATTGACCCAGCGCATCGGGAACGGCTCTTCGATCGCTTCTACCGGGCCGACGCATCACGGCAGAAGTCGTCCGAGTCGAGCGGACTCGGACTCTCGATTGTGCGAAGCATCATGCAATTGCATGGTGGCGCGTGGCGCGTGACGAGCGAGGACGGTGTGACGCGATTCACGCTGGTGTTTCCGGTAGCGTGAGGTCACGGTTGCCGGGAGGCGGACATGCGATAAATGTCCGCCCGTTCGAGCACCGGCTTAGGCGCACCGCGACGCACGACATTGAGCATGGCGTTACCGATGACCCGCGTCGTGAGAATGCTGGCGGGCCACAGATGACGCAGCAGCGCCAGCACCGGTTTGAGCACGAGGTACAGCCACCGGTAACTGGCGGTGCGCGACTGGATGCCGTCTTCCGGCACGATAGCGGCTGGCCGGAAGATCGCGACTTGTCCGAAAGGCAGACGTTGCAGCGCGTTCTCCGTCTGTCCTCGAACCCGGGCCCACATCGTTTTGCCGCGCTCGCTACTGTCGGCACCTGCGCCGGATACGTACACCATCGTCATGCCGGGGCTGCGGGCCACCAGTTGCTGGGCGACGTGCAATGTGATGTCGTAGGTCACCGCGCGGTATGCGGGCTCCGACATGCCGAACGACGTCACGCCGATGCAGTAGAAGCAGGCGTCAACGTTGGCGAAGGCATCGTCGGTCGCACTGAACTGGTTCAGATCGGCGACGACGATACGCTTGATACGCGGGTCTTCGTAACCGGTCAGCGCGCTTCGCCCGACAACGAGAATTTCCGTCACGTCGCTGGCGGCCAGACAGGCTCGCAGCGCCCCCTGGCCGACCATCCCGCTCGCACCCAACAGAACGATTCGCATCACTTCACTCCAATGGCCACTCGGGCGTTGCCGACCCGTAGTCGGCGGAAAGGGTGACGGGCTTCCAGCGTTGCATCGACGCCTGCCGCGTCTGCTCTTCGGCTTCGATCACTTGCCAGGCATCGGAACCCAACACCAGCCGTGACGGGATCGTCTCATGCGTTGCGAGCTTCACGATCACGTTCGCAATGCGCTCGGGATCGCCGACTTCCTGCCCGACGTAAGCATCGATCAACGCCTTGAAGGCGCCCATCGACGGCTGGTAGTCCGACGGCAGATCGTGCAGCGTCTCACGTGCCTCATGGCCCCAGCCAGTGCGCATGCCGCCGGGCTCCAGTGTGCAGATGCGAATGCCAAACGGTGCGACTTCCTTGCCGACCACGTCGCTGAACCCGCCGACGGCCCATTTCGCCGCTTGATAGGCGGCGAGTCCCGGGGTGCTGATGCGCCCGCCTGCCGACGAGACCTGAAAAATGTAGCCGCTGCCTTGCGTGCGCATGACGGGGATCGCCGCGCGAGTGAGGTTCACGACACCGAAGAAGTTGGTCTCGATCTGTGCGCGGAAGTCCTCGTCGGCAGTGTATTCGAAAGGCTCGATATGACCGTAGCCCGCATTGTTGACGACCACGTCAAGACGCCCGAAGCGTTGCACGGCTTCCGCCACGGCGGCGCTTGCCTGCTGGGCGTTCGTGACGTCGAGTTTGAACGTCGCGAGGCGGTCACCATACTGCGCTTGCAGATCCGCAAACGGCGACGTGTTGCGCGCTGTCGCCAGCGCTTTGCCGCCCGCCAGCAATACGGCCTCGAGAAGCGAGCGTCCCAGACCGCGTGACGCCCCCGTGATCAACCAGACTTTGGACATGTCGATAGCTCCTTGAATGATTACAGCGGATTGAAACCGGCCTTGCCCGCGAACATCACGGATTCGGCCAAGGTCTTTTGTGCCTGCAACTCGGCAAGGCTGCGGGTGTAGCCCGACTCGAGCACGGCAAAGGCATCGCCACCGAGGACGGTGCGCAACGGCGGCGTTGCCAACTGGCTGACGTCGTAGATCGCGGCGGCCATCTTTTCCGGATCGCCCGAGGCCTGATCGTCGCCGAACCCCTTGATCTGTTCACGCAACTTTCCGACGACGCTGTCCTTGTAGTCGGGCAGGGGCTGTGTCCAGCGAATGTTGGCGACGAACCCCGTCTTGATCGAACCCGGCTCGATGATGATTGTCTTGATGCCGAATTCGGCGACTTCGTGGCTGACCGATTCGGCGAAGCCTTCCAGCCCGAATTTCGCGGCGTGGTACATCGAGCCGCTAGGGAACGACGCGCGACCGCCGACGCTGCTGACGTAAATCAGCGTGCCCTGCTGACGGGCGCGAAGGGCCGGGAGAAATGCGCGCGTGACGTGAATCGGCGCGAGCAGATTGAGCGCAATCTGATGCTCGATGTCCGCCTCGCTCATCTCTTCCATGGCGCCGATGACCGCACCGCCAGCGTTATTGACGAGGATGTCGACATCGGTGTGACGCGCCGCGATCGTGCGGACTTGTACGGGATCCGTCACGTCGAGCTGTTCGATGGTGAGCTGACCTGTGTACTTGTCTTGCAGTGCCTGCAGGGTGGCGGGGCGACGCACGGCGGCGACGACGTGATGACCCTTGGCCAGCACGTTCTCGGTGAGCGCGAGCCCCAGACCGCCGGAGGCACCCGTGATGACCCATTTTTGCTGAGACATGTTGTTAAACTCCTGAATAAGTGCGTGCGTAGGCACTCAATTAAATGGAAAAATTTTACGGTGTTCTACTGCATT
Source organism: Pandoraea sp. (assembly GCA_031291335.1). Lineage (GTDB taxonomy): Bacteria > Pseudomonadota > Gammaproteobacteria > Burkholderiales > Burkholderiaceae > Pandoraea. The sequence continues at coordinate 24,515 of JARLJF010000054.1, forward strand.
TCACGGCGCGATTGCGCGCCAGAGCACGCGGAATCCGAGCTGCCGGTAGTGCTCGGCCGCGTCGGGATGCTGATTCACATGCTCGATGGTGGTATCGGCGATGTGTTCGATAACGGAGGACAGAAACGAGATCGGCGCGTCGATCAATACGCCTTCGCGCACGCCGTCTTCCATCATCCGGGACACGGCGAGGAACGGTTCCATGCCGGCCAGCTTCGTTTCGTCGGGGATGAGACCAGACGACGTCAGCCGTGCGATGGCATGCCGCGAGGCGGCATTCGTCAGTCCCCAATTCACGAATCGGTGGAATACGTGAGCGGCCCGCTGCGGGTAATCCGCGTCGTGCGGATAGTCCGGCATCAACGTCTGCGCGAGGCTGCGCTTGAGGTGCAGGTACAACTCGCGAAAGAGAACGTCCTTGGTCTCGAAGTAAGTGAACAGCGTGCCCTCGGCCACGCCCGCACCGCGAGCCACGCTCGACGTGGTCGCCATCACGCCATGTTCGGCTACCGCCAAGGTGGCGGACTGCAGCAGGGCGTTGCGCTTTTCGGGACTCAGAGGACGGGCCATACCAGGTGACGTTGATAAATAAAATGAGTAGGCACTCAATTATACGTATTTTCTGGCGAAGTGCAACGCGGCGTCACTTCCGGGCCTTGAGGGACTCCGACACCACGCGGGCACCCGCGTTAGTGGCGAGCCAATCTGACGTCGCGCGCTGCCCGTTCCCGATGTCACTGCAAAGGCTTGCGACGAGATAAATTTGAAACGGCTGTATTGAAAAATACCTCACGTGAAAAATTCCAAACACGGGTATGAACCGATAACGGCTGTCATCGAATTCGAGATGAATCAGCTCACGTCAGAATTCAATTCGCATGACGAATCGTCGAAAAGAAAAAACGATAATCTTCCGCTTATAATCCGCAAAATCGGACGTGTGCTATCCGGGCCGAACGGGGATGTCTATCTCGGCCGTATCAGCACCGTGCGTCGGCAATCGCGTGGGAGATTGCCGGAGGCACGCCGAGCGTTTCAAGTCGTCATGTCCGTTTCGATTTACAAGGTATTCGCTTCTCGAAGCTTGTTCATAAAACCGCTTTCAGGCGAGGAGACCACTGATGAAGTGTCCCCCTGCATTGCCGATGGAAACAGAACGACTGGCGGCGTTGGCCGAGTACGGGCTGGGAAGTGATCGGCCGCTGCCAAGTCTCGACACCGTGGTACGCATCGCCTCGCACATGTTCGATGTGCCGTTTGCCGCGGTCAACATGGTCGGCACCGATCACGTGTTCTTCGCCGCTGCCACCGGCTTCTCTGGCGCCGATGTCGATATGAGTCGCGACGCCTCTTTCTGCGCTCACGCGATCCTGCAGGACGGCGTGATGGTTGTGCCCGACGCAACCAGCGATGAACGCTTCCACGACAACCCGCTCGTCACGGGCGACGCACGCGTGCGCTTCTACGCGGGGGTGCCTCTGCTGTCAGTGGGCGGCCACGTGCTCGGCGCGTTGTGCGTGATCGACAACAAGCCCAACCATCACTTCTCGGACATCGATCGCGAACGCCTGCGCGAACTGGCGCGTATGGCATCGGACCGCCTGGAGCTGCGCCGCGTCGAGCTGTTCATCGAGCGCGACCGACGCACGTTCGCCGAGCCTGAGCGGCACTCGCCGACCGCGATGATTCGCTTCGACGAGTGCGGCAAGATTCTCGACTGGAATCTCGCGGCCGCCATGCTCTACGGTTACGACGTCGGTGAGGGGCCGGGCAGGGCAATGGAGATGTTTGTCCCCGAGCGCGGCCGGGCGATGTTGCGCGATCAGATCGCACAGGCTGTGTCAGTCGGATCGGTCGACGGGATGACGATGCCCTCCGAGGTGTACGGATTGCGCAAGGACGGCACGGAATTTCAGTTGAGCCTCTCGCTGTTTTGCTGGCGCGAAAACGGCGCGTTGATGTTCAATGCGCATGCGCACGATCTGAGCACGCTGCATAGCGAGAAGGACGCACTGAAGCGGCTGGCCAACACCGACGCACTCACTGGCGTCGCAAATCGCGCGAGTTTCTACCGGAACGCCGAAGTCACGTCTGTCGAATCGACCGGTGCGGCCGTCGTGATCCTCGATCTCGACGGCTTCAAGGACGTCAACGACACGCTGGGACACACCGTCGGCGATGGCATTCTTTGCGAGGTCGCCCGACGCCTTGTCAGGCTCGCGAGATCGGGAGATACGGTCGCCCGTATCGGTGCCGATGAATTCGCGTTGTTGCTGCCGGGGGTGACTAACGCCGTTGACGCTCGTCGCTTCGCCGACGCCGCAGCAACAGCCATCGCTGAGCCGATGGTGATCGATAGCTTCGACGTGCGCGTGACGGCGTGTTCCGGCGTTGCGGTGACACCGCAGCATGCCCAGGAGGCGATGAGCCTGATCAGCGACGCGGATCTCGCGTTATCGAGGGCCAAGCATCATGGACCGGGACAGGCATTCGTATTCGTGGATGCGTTACGCATGGAGGCGGTGACACGTCGCGTCTACAACATCGAACTGCATCGCGCGGTGAGCGACGGCGAGTTCGTGCTGTTCTATCAACCGCAAGTGGATTTTGGCGATGGCTCCCTGACGGGCGCGGAAGCGTTGATTCGCTGGCGGCATCCGCAACGCGGGTTGTTGTCGCCAGCGGCGTTCCTGCCGGCGCTCGAACGCGGACCGTTGGCGGCAGCCGTGGGCGCCTGGGTGCTCGACGAGGCCTGTAGCCAGGCGGCGTTCTGGCGTCGTCATGGCGCGCCCGCGTTCCGCATCGGCGTCAACTTGTTTGGCTTGCAGTTCCGCATCGGCAGCATCGTGGATGAGGTAATCGCGGTGCTTGAGCGGCACGGCTTGCCACCGGATGCGCTTGAGCTGGAAGTGACCGAAAGCATCGTGCTCGATGACGACGTGGTGCTCGAGGCGCTGCAACGGTTGCGTGACTACGGTGTCGGCATCGCGTTCGACGATTTTGGCACGGGCTACGCATCGATCAGCTTGTTGAGGCGCTATCCGTTGAGCCGCATCAAGATCGACCGGTCGTTCGTGCAGGGGATGATGGACTCGACACGCGACGCGTCGGTTGTGCGCGCGCTCGTGGACATGACGCGGAGTTTCGACTTGCGAACGATCGCCGAGGGTGTCGAGACTGCGCAGCAGCGCGACAACCTGCGGCAACTCGGCTGCGACGAAGGGCAGGGCTATCTCTTCGGTAAGCCGATGCCCGCCGGCGAGTTCGGCGAGACGTTCAATATCGGTCGGAGCGGCCAGTGGGGTGGCTGGCAACTCAATCGCGCTTAGGTCGACATTGCCCGGCGTGGTAATGGTCATCGACCGAAAATTGCCGGTTCGGGTAAGTCGTAACTCGCCACTCCGCCAAATAGGACGCAACTCACGCGTACTGTGCGACGCCGTTGCCGAGCGACCAATTCTCTTTCTCGACCTCGACCAGACTCACGAACACGTCCTCCGGCCGAATGCCGGGGCTTTCGCTGAGTAACGCCGCAATCCGCCGAAATAGTGCCTTTTTCTGATCCACCGTGCGAGTGTTGTTCGCCGTGATCTGGATGAATACTAGGTCGTCGCTTCGAGCCACGCCAAGGTAAGACGCTCCGTAGCGGAAGTTCGCTGCGTCATGTTCAGTCATGGCCATGAACTGATCGTCCTCCGGCACATTGAATGTTTCGCGCATGGCGCGGTACACGCCGTCAAAGATTGCTTGCCTGTAGGTTTCCGTCTTTCCAGTGCGCAACGAGATGTGGGCCAGCGGCATCGTGAAATCTCCTTTAGTTGTCCCGTTTCATAGTATCTATTCTGATAATCTATGTATCTTTATTTCAATCATAAAGATTTGAAATGACTGGGCATTCGATGGACTTAGATGCCGTGAAAGCCTTTGTTCGCATCGCCGAACTGGGCAGTTTCACGCGTGCGGCTGAAGCCGTAGGGACAACACAGGCCGCCGTCAGTCTGAAGCTGAAGCGTCTTGAGGACCGGCTCGGATTCCGGCTCATTGAGCGCACACCTCGATACGTGGAGTTGTCGGCACGAGGCGCAGCCTTCCTTGAGCACGCGCGAGAACTTCTGGCCGTCCACGATCGCGCACTCTCCGTCGTGGCCGAATCCCGGCAGAGGTTCACCATCGGCATCAGCGACCATGTCGCCGGGCCGGAACTCCCGGCGTTGATCGCGCGGATGAACGCGCAGGATGCGCAACTGGTGATCGAAATCCGGATCGGGTCGTCGAGCGATCTTCTCCAAAGCTTCGACAGAAGAGAGCTGGATACGGTGATCGTTCGTCTGCACACCGGTCGAAGCGATGGGGAAGTGCTTGCCGAGGAGAAATTCGGCTGGTTCGCAATGCCGGGCTGGCAGCCTCGTGCGGGTGAGCCTCTGCCTCTCGCCACGATGGCCGAGCCCTGTGGTGTGCGAGCGATGGCCGAGCAACTTCTCGATTCGGCAGGCATCCCCTGGACCGAAGTCTTCGTGGGGGGCGGCGTAATGACAGTCGCCGCAGCCGTGATGGCAGGTCTCGGCGTTGCGGCGCTATCCCCGCGTATGGTGCCTTTCGGTGCCGTCGATGTCGGCGACAAACTCGGGCTCCCCGATTTGCCACGACTGCCGATTCTGCTTCATACAAGGGTCAGGGACGGCCGAGCGCGCGATGCCCTTGCAGCGCTCGCGGCGGCATTCAGGAGCGCGGTGCGGGGCTAGTCGCCAGTCAGCGCTTCCAACGCTTGCAACGCTTCTAACGCTTCGTATCCTCCGGCTTGTCGCTCTCGGCCGGCGCAAAGCGGCTTTGTACGGCGGCAAGTTGGTCATCGGTCGTGGCGACCAGCCACAAACTCGCCTGCGCGACGATGTGACGGTTGTGGTCCTTCAACGGCCCCATCGCGGCGGCGGCCTTCCAGACGATCGGACCCATCCGGCTTTTTCTGCCCGAAGGGGCACCCACGAGCAGGCAGTGCGGGCCAAGCGGCAGCGAGACGAGGGGGAGGGCGGGACTAGGGAGCGCGCGCCAGTCGACGAAGGGGGCATCGCTGATGAGCAGTGGCGTGGGCAAGCCGTAAAGCACACTGAAATCGTACAAAGCGAGTTGCGCTCGCATGCCCACGTAGACACGTCGGATGTCCTCAATCACCGCCGCACGGATTTCGTCCTCGAACATGGGCTCTTGCGCATAGCGGGCAAAGGCCTCGCGAGCGGCGGCCTGATAGGCGCTGAACAGTCCCAGATCCACACAGTCGGCGACGGCTCGCTGAACCTCCGCGACCGAGCCCGCTTCTTCCGGCTTGCCCAATTGTGCCGCTTTCAGAAAGCGCGCAAGTCCCGCCTCCTGAATCGACGGACCTTCCACGGACGCATCGTCGGTAGCGTTCTCCTCAAGCGGAACGTAAAAATATTCTTCTGCCGCAAAGTGCGACTTCTTACCCTCGTCAAACTTGATTTCGCCGTTGCCGCAGTCCAGATAGCGGGTGCCGATTCGGCCATGTTCCCAACCCCAATTCTTCAAGAACGGACGTAGCGGATGCAACCTGTCGTGAGTAGCCATTCAAATCTCCAAGGTCTGCCGTATCGTTTCAACGGATCACTTGTTCGGGTGGGGATGGGCGCGGCGGCGGATTCCGCAAGCGTCTCAGGCGACGGGCTTGCGCCACACGCTCGCGAGCCAGGGCTGCTGCTCGCGCGGCAAGCCGTCGGGGCGGTAATAGTGTTCGAGTTCGACGAAGCTAGCGTTCGTCATGTATTGGCGCCACGCGTCGAGATCATGGAAGGTGCCATAGCGGCCATGATGCCACCCCTCCTGATTCGCGCCGCGCGGATTGGAGCTGAACAGTACGCCGCCGGGCTTGAGCGTCGCATGCAATTGCCCCAGCACCTGCGGCAGATTCTGACTCGGGACATGAAACAGCACCGCGTTGGCGAAAATGCCGTCGAAGCGCGCGGCTGGCAGATCAAGGTTCAGAAAATCTTGCTGCAACACTTCGCAACCGGTCGCTTCACGCGCCATCGCGACAAAGCGCTCGGCACCATCGAGACCGACCGCGCAATGACCCAGTGCGGTGAACGCCTTGAGATCTCTGCCCGGCCCACAACCGAAGTCGAGAATCGTAAAAGGCGGCGCTGCATCGATATGACGCAACAATGCCGCGATGTTTTGCGTGACGTCGTGATCGCGTGTGCCTTCCCGGAAGTCGTCGGCATTCGCGTTGTAGTGCTGCAACGTACCGGTACTGATTTGCTTGAGATCGTGAGGGGTGAGTTTCATGGGAATACCAATGTCCTGCATGACGGCTACGGACGTGTCATCAAATACTCTGCCACGGCCTGATAAGCCGGTAACGAGGTCGGGTCGTTCGCCGAATTGCCAGCACTCGGATGCGAAGCGAAACGCGCAATCACCATCTGCGCTGCGGGATCGACGTAGATCGCTTGGCCATGCACGCCGCGCGCCATGAACGCACCGTGATCGTTGTGCGAAATCCACCACATTCCGGTGTAGCTCCAACCCTTGAGCAAGCCATAGCCCGCC
>JARLJF010000055.1 GCA_031291335.1 Pandoraea sp.
ACGAACGGAAGAATCGCGAACAGAGCCCACCAACGGCGCAGGTTGCGCGGCGCGGGCTTCGACGCCGCCGTTGCGTCATCGTTACCCCTGGCGCGGGGATCGTGCTCGTCGGCCGTCACGGGGCGGGCGCGCAAAGCGGCATTGGCCTGATGGCCCATCGGGGGGAGCTTGGTCATGGGAGTCGGTATTGAAGAGGGCGGGAGGCCGGTAAGTCGGGGGGTCCTGGAGCGTCGTGGCCCAATTCGCGATGTGCGATGGCTCTGCTCAGGCAGCGGGGGTCGTGTGACCGATGTACGTGAAGCGCGGCACGAGCCCGCTGTCCGTCATCACCGGTTCATTCCAGATGCGCAACAGCCGGGTGCTCATGGGCAACCCTTCACGCGGATAGAGCCGCGTGTAGACAACCACGGGTTCATTCGTCTCGTCAGCCCGGGCGATGCCCAGCGCGAGATAGCAATTGCCTTTGTAGTGACGGTAAACACCCGGACGGAACGCCTCGATTTCCGGCGTGGATTCTGCCGATGACACTGGCACATTCGCAAACATGGTTCTCTTCTCCTGCATACGACAACCGGATCCGATCCGGCACAAAACACTCGCAGACATCCCGCCTCAGCGCGGAACCACGATACCTAACGACTTCGCGAGCGGTGCGGGCGAAATGCCCGACACGCCACGGAATGGCTCGTCCAGATTGATGATCAACGCGACCACCATGCCAATCGCCCCCATGTGCATGGCAATGATGAAATTACCCTTCCACGAGCCGGGATACCGCCCATTCATGGCCATCGCCGCGAGCATGAAGAGCGAGATGACCCACCAGAACACGGCGGGCACGGTCTTCGTTGCGTTCTCGAAGCGCCCCTGCCGCGCCTCCTCCAACCGGTCGAGCAGCATACGGATCGAGCTGGCGCTGTCCTCATGTTTCGCGATCACACGACGCGTCGCGCCGACAAACGCGGTGAGGGCATCTTCCGTCGTCGGCGACAGATCAGGGTCGGCGGTGCTCAATGTCTTCCATTCGTCAGTGACGGCAGACGTCACGTAACCGCGCAGCAATACGCGTGCCGACTGCGCATCGGTATCTCCGACGGCCTTGAGTTCGCGGTCCAGCCGCCTCACCACCGACGCCTCGTGCAGCGCCTGATCGTCGGCATGCCCAAGGTTGGCGCGTACGTCGGTCAGCACATGGGCGAGCACGAAAACAATGAACGCGAGCAAGCTGCCGTGGACAACGTCGGCCACCGTGCCGCGCACTTCCGATGGATCGGTCAGCCGATCGAACAACCAAATGCGCGCAAGCGTTGCAATGACGACGGCCAGCAGCGCCGTGCCGATCGCCATACAGACGAGCAACAATGCCGTCGGCATTAACGTCATTTGGTCAACCAGCCATTGCATTCGCTTCCCCTCGCATGCGTTTTTTTGAAGTCTTAAACGAAACCGGCATGGCGGCGGAGCGTAATACCCCGCCGCCGATGCGGCGACTATACCTGATGCACGAAAGACGGCAACTTTGGAAAATTTCCGCACCTGACAGCGGAAACGTGACGAAAGGTATGGCCGCTCAGAGGGCCTTGGTCAGCAGCACGGTCGTGAAGCCGCTATCCCATTCTTCATCGGGATACATTGCGGTCTCGGCATAACCGTGTCTGGCGTAGAACGCGCGACTTTGTGTATTGAACGTATCGGTCTCGAGCCGGGCCGTCCGATGCCCCAGCGCACGCATGTGCGCCTCGGCGTGCGCCAGCAGCAACGCACCGACACCACGACGCTGCTGCGATGGCGCCACATGCAACGCATCAATGAAGTCACCCACCGTGTGCACCATGCCGACGACCGGCTCAGCTTCCGCGCGCTGCGTCGCCACCGTGAACTCGTGCCAATGGGCTTGCACATACGCCTGTGTGCGCTCGCCGGAAGCGAATGTCGCCGCCACCTCGGGTCGCAGCATGGGCGCCCATGTCGTGTGATACGTCTGCATGAGAAGCGACGTCAGCGCCGCCACGTCCGACTCGCGCGCGTTGCGCAGCACGATTTCAGGACCACGCATTGCGCAGCTTCCTCGCGACATCGATGTGCACGCTCACGTCGCCCACCGGCCCGCGCGGGGCATCGCCCTCGCGAGGCTTCGGGAGCATCTCGTACAGCGGCAACATCTTGTCGGAAACGAAACGACTGCGCGTGCCATACACGTGACGATCTCCCAGCCCGGTTTGCTGATGGACGTAAAACCGTTGCGGCACGACCAGTTGCAACGACTCTTTCGCGCGCGTCATCGCCACGTACAACAGCCGCCGCTCTTCCTCGATGTCCTCGTCGTCACCCGTACTCATATCCGACGGAATGCATCCGTCAATCACGTTGAGCACATAGACCGAATGCCACTCCTGCCCTTTCGCGCTATGGATGGTCGACAGAATCAGATAGTCCTCATCGAGCAATGGCACGCCCGATTGCGCACTCGTGGCGTCGGGCGGATCGAGCGTCAATTCGGTCAGGAAAGACTCCCGGGAACCATACGTTCCGGCAATGCGTGCGAGTTGTTCGAGATCGGCCTGACGCACGGCCGCGTCATCGAAACGCTGCGCCAGCATCGGCGCATACCATCGCAACGCGAGATCAACGTCGGCCGGCCAGGCGACGCGCGAGTCATGGAGCGCCATAAAAACGTCAACGAACCCCCGCCAATCAGCCGCGGCAGACGACGGCGGCTTGAAGTCTGCGAGCACCTGCGCGGGGGTCGCCGACTGCGCCATGGCGTCGAGCAAGCGCGTCGCGCTCACCGGCCCGATGCCGGGGATAAGCTGCGCCACCCGAAACCCCGACAGACGGCTGGCCGGGTTGTGCGCCCAACGCAGAATCGAGAGCATGTCCTTCACGTGCGCCGCTTCGAGAAACTTCAATCCGCCGAACTTCACGAACGGGATGTTGCGACGCGTCAGTTCCAGCTCGAGCGCCGCGCTATGGCTACCGGTACGAAACAGCACCGCCTGCTGCTTCAACCGCGTGCCGGTCTCACGTTGCTCCAGCACCTGATCGGCCACCCAACGCGCCTGCCCCGTTTCGTCGCTCACATTGACGAGTTGCGGCAGACGCGTCGAACGACGGTCCGTCCACAGCGCCTTCGCGTAGCGCTCGCTCGACTCGGCGATCACCGCGTTGGAGGCATCGAGAATCGGTTGCGTCGAGCGATAGTTGCGCTCGAGCGTGATCACATGCGCGGGCTCGGCGAACTGGCCCGGGAAATCGAGGATGTTGCGAATCGTCGCCGCACGGAAGGCATAGATCGACTGTGCATCGTCGCCGACCACCGTCAGGCCGCGCCCATCGGGTTTCATGGCGAGCAGAATCTGCGCCTGCAGCCGGTTGGTGTCCTGATACTCATCGACGAGGACATGATCGAAGCGGCCATCCAGCTCCCGCGCGAGTTCCGGCGCGCTCATCGTCTCTGCCCAGTACAGCAGCAGGTCGTCGTAATCGAGCACATGCTGCGCCTGCTTGGCATCGACATAAGCGCCGAAGAGCGTCTTGAGTTGCGCCTCCCATTGCGCGCACCACGGGAAATACTTGGCAAGCACCTCCGCGAGCGGCGCCTGACTGTTCACGGCGCGCGAATAGATCGACAGGCATGTGCCCTTGAGCGGGAAGCGCGACTGCGTATTGGAAAAACCGAGTTCGTGACGCGAAATGCCCAACAGATCTTCGGCGTCGCTGCGATCGTGAATGGTGAATGCCTCCGACAGACCGATGCGCGGTGCAAAGTCACGCAAGAGGCGCGCACCGATGGCGTGGAACGTCCCGGCCCACGGCAGCGACGGCGGCTGCGCCGACGCCAGCCCCAATACCTTCTGCAGCACGGCGCCCACACGTCGCTCCATTTCCCCCGCGGCGCGGCGCGAGAACGTGAGCAGCAGAATGCGGTTGGGATCGGCCCCTCGCACGATCAGGTTGGCGACACGATGCGCGAGGGTACTCGTCTTGCCCGAGCCTGCCCCGGCAATGACGAGCAACGGACCGCCCGGCTCCCCGCCGTCCCCCACACCGTGGTCGACGGCCTCGCGCTGGCGTTCGTTGAGTTCGGCCCACGGATCGCGGGCGGGGGCAGTCGGCTGTTCGGACATGCGAGATCGGGAAGAAGCACGAAAATGCGGGCCATTGCCCGCGGTTACGCTCATTGAGTACTGTATATTTATACATTATAACGATGGCGCCGACGCCCATCGAGCCCGCTTCGAAATCCGGACAAATCCCGGCTGTCGCCCTGCCGACGGCTCGCTACCCGCCTAATGACGCTTCCATGACGCTTCCATGACGATTCGCACCGGCACTTCGTCGTGGACCGACCCGACGCTCATTGCGTGCGGGCGGTTCTACCCGCCGGGCGTCGATACGCCCGAGGCGCGGTTGCGTCATTACGCTTCGAAGTTCGATCTGGTGGAGGTCGACAGCAGCTACTACCGCCTGCCCGACGCCGCCGTAGCATGGCGATGGACGCAACGCACACCGCCGTCGTTTCGTTTTCACATCAAGGCGTTTCGCGCGTTCACCGGGCACACGACGCCTCTTGCGGCGCTTCCGAAGGACATCGCCGATGCACTTGGCGCGAGCGCAGTGTCCACGCCCCAACCTGCGGCGTCCGTTGCCCCCGGCGACATTCCGGCCGAGCTGCGCGACGAACTCTGGCGCCGCTATCTCGAAGCGGTCGAACCGTTACGTCAGAGCGGACAACTGACGGCAATGCATTTCCAGTTCTCACCACGCGTGCGAAACGACAAGGCGGGCCGAGCGCTCGTCTTCGAGACAGCTCGGCGGCTGGACGGCGAGCGGCACGCCATCGAGTTTCGTCACCGTAGCTGGTTCGATACCCCCTCGCGCGAAGCCGCCACGTTGGCGATGTTGCGGGAGACCGGTGCGGCGCACACCATCGTCGATAGTCCAGGCGGATTCGACAACACGGTGCCGGCCGTCTGGGCGACAACACGTGACGACCTGTGCGTCGTGCGTCTGCATGGACGCAATGCCGCCGCGTGGAACCGGCAGGGTGTTGTCGCCTCGTCCGGACGCTTCGTCTACGAATACAGTGCGAGCGAATTGATCGACATCTCGGCTCGGGTTGAACGCATCGCGGCGCTAGCGGACGATACGCATGTCCTCTTCAATACGAATCATGAAGATCAGGGCATGAAAAACGCTTCGGCGTTTCAGCGCACGCTCGTGGATCTGGCGCGCGGCGCGTTTTAGTGGGCGTGTGTATCGTCGGCAGCAGGGCCACCGGCCTTGGATGACTTGCGCCACGTCGGCAGATCGGCCAGCCGCGTTCCTTCCGGCACCGCGCCATGTTTGCCGTGCCCGACGCGCTGCGCACGATAGATACCCGTGTGCCCCGAGCACAGATAAGCCAGTACGCACGCAATCGCGGCATAGCCACCGATTTGCGGACCGAAGATCTCGATGGCCATCAACGTCGACGCAATGGGCGTGTTGGCCGCCCCCGCGAACACGGCGACGAAACCGATGCCCGCGAGCACTGCGCCGGGCAGTGTCAACACATGCGAGAGTGCGTTGCCGAGCGTCGCGCCGATGTAGAACAGCGGCGTCACTTCCCCGCCCTTGAACCCGGAACCTAGCGTGACGACCGTGAAGAGCGCCTTGCCTAGAAAGTCATACCAGGGCAGCGAGGTATGAAACGCGTCGACGATCGTGGGAATGCCGAGGCCGAGGTACTGCGGCGTGCCTAACGCCGTGGCGGCGACGGCCACAAGCACGCCCCCCACGAACGGCCGCAGTGGCGCGTAGGTGATGCGTCGCTTCATGAAGGCGGACGTCGCATGGGTCGCCTGCGCGAAGGCCATGCCGACCAACCCGCAGAGTACGCCGGCGACAGCGGCACTGAATGCCCCCGAGAGCGACATCGATGAGGCAAACATGTCGGGGGCGATCGTGTACGCGGTGTGATGCACGCCCCAGGCACGCGTGACGGCGTCGCCGACGAGCGCCGCGACGAGACACGGCAGCAGCGCGTCATAACGCAGCCGTCCGATGGCGAGGACTTCCAGACCGAAGATGGCGCCCGCGAGCGGTGTGCCGAAAACCGACGCGAAGCCGGCGGCAATGCCCGACATCAGCAGCACGCGACGCTGTTCGCCCGACAGACGGAAAACGTGGGTGAGCTGATCGGCCAAAGCGCCGCCCATCTGCACCGCCGTGCCCTCGCGTCCTGCGGACCCGCCGAACAGATGCGTGGCGACGGTGCCGAGCAGGACAAGCGGTGCCATGCGCAATGGCACGACGCGTTGCGGGTCGTGAATCTCGTCGATCAGCAGATTGTTACCGGCTTCGACACTTGCGCCGAGACGCAGGTAGAGCCAGCCGACCGCGAAGCCAGCCACGGGCAGCAACCAGAGCAGCCATGGGTGGAGCAGCCGGGTATCGGTCGCGAGATCGAGCGCGACGAGAAAGAACGCCGACGCGCTGCCGGCCATGACACCGACGATCGCGGCCAGCGCACTGGCACGGGCAGCACGCGGCAACACACCGAACAGATCACGCAATGGAGAGTCGTGAAACATCTTCATGGTTTCCAACATCGAGACGAGCGACGCCGTCGACAAATTGCCTGACCACTGCCGGAGGGGAATCGGGATTCGAAGGAAACGAGAGAAACGCTCGTACGCATAGCCCGCAACCTCCCGGCACGCCAGGATCTTGCAGGCATCATCAGCCCCGGGGAGGGGCGGTTTGCGCAACGAACGCCGGAGGTATGCCATCTCCGTGAAGCAGTCGTCATGCTATCAGGAAGCGCGCGCACTCACAATGCGTGACATTTTCTGCGCCCGAATGCCAAACCGGTTCGGCGCATTCCGATAAATCGGCATCTTGGCGTTTTGCCTCCCGGCTCCCTCCTAGAATCGGTATCCGGTTCACGGAGAACAGCATGGTGGCGGACAGGGATTACATCGAGCGAGTGAAGGACTACAACTGGGCAGATGTCGCCCGCTTGTGGGATGGGGTCGCGCAATGCAGCACGCCGGATTGGGACGCGGGCAAAGCACTGGAATACGTCGTGCTGAAAGGATTCGAACTCAGCGGTGCCTCGGTCCGGTGGCCTTACACCGCGAAGCTCTTCGGGGAGCGAGCCGTTGAGCAGATAGACGGCATGATCTACATCGCAGGCATGGCGGCGATGGTGGAGTGCAAGGATTACTCGGTTCCCTCCAGTCGTGCCAAGCGCAGTGTCGGCTACGACGCCATCGCAAAGCTGCAAGGACAGTTGTCGCGACGCCCGTCGGCACTGATCGGCTGCCTTTTCGCTAGCGGAAATTACACCGAGACGGCGGTACTGCTAACCCACTTCACCAAGCCAGTCACCATTCTTTGCTGGAACGGCACGGACATTGATCGATGCGTGCATCAGCGCGATTTCGTTCAGGGACTTCAGCAGAAATTCCGGGCATGCCTTGAGGAAGGCGAGCACTACACCAAGACTCAAATCAAGCAGGATGCCCTATGAAAACACGATGCATTGTTTGCCAGTCACGGCATGAGGTTGTATTTCTTCGCGCCTGGTTGCCGCCCGGCATTTCCGATTCATCCTCTCTCTTTTACCCGACACGCTTTAGCGATCCTCCGATCACGGCCAGCGATCTTCTCCGGGAGCACCGAGTCAAGGCACTCCTCATCCGTAACGCCTACTCAACGAATTTCAAACTGATTGACGATCTGGAAGTCTATGCCGAGGAACGGCTGACGCTCTCGGCCTCGAGACAGCAATTCGAAATCGAAGTCGTGTCGCCGACATTACTGGTGATGCTCTTCGAAACACCCAAGGTATTCGAGACGGTCTTCGGCGAACGCGCTACCGAGTTTCTGCACTTGATGGGCAGCTACGACCCCGAGCGAGCCATTCAAGAGGCAGGCACAAGTATTCCTGACATTGTCAAACGCCTTGACGACACCACACGCGAGTTGTTGCGCGCGACACCCACGGCGCGAAAGATCCTGGCCGGTATCGCCCGACTCGACGCCAAACGCTCCCCCTACGAAAACGGCGGGGACGATGTCTCGCATCGCCACCCGCCGTCGCTCACACAGAGGTATTGAAACGTCTACTTCCTGGCGTTCTTCACCGCCTGTTCGATACGCGCGCCGACGTCCTTATCGATCTGCTTCCAGTAGTCGAAAGCACGCTCAAGCACGGGGCTATGAACCCCGGCAAGCAGCGCACCCGACACGGTCTCGACCAGACGCGCGCGTGCCGCATCGTCGAACACATGACGTACGAGATCACCCGGCTGCGAGAAATCGTCGTCGTCCTTGTGCAGCGTGTAGGCGTTGCGCACCATGTCGCCGTCCGACTCCCAGCCGTCTTCCGCCGGGCCGGTTTGATCCGCGTACGGACGACCGCCGCTGTTCGGCACATAGGTCGGCGCATTGCCGCTGTGCTCGAACGCCATATGGCCGTCGAACATATACGACTGCACCGGCACCTTCGGGCGATTGACCGGCAGTTGATGGAAGTTTGTCCCGATGCGATTGCGTTGTGCGTCGTTGTAAGCGAACGCGCGCCCCAGCAGCATCTTGTCGGGCGACAGACCGATGCCCGGCACCGTATTGCCCGGAGAGAACGCCGCCTGCTCGATCTGCGCGAAGAAGTTCTCCGGATTGCGGTTGAGCGTCATCTTGCCCACCTTGATCAGCGGATAGTCCTTGTGCGACCACGTCTTCGTCAGATCGAACGGGTTGAAACGGTATTGCTTCGCGTCGGCGTACGGCATGACCTGCACCGACAGAATCCAGCTCGGATGTTCACCGCGAGCAATGGCGTCGAACAGATCGCGACGATGGAAATCGGCGTCCTGACCGGACATCGTGGCCGCTTCAGCGTTGGTGAAGAACTCCATGCCCTGTTGGGTATGGAAGTGATACTTCACCCAGAATTTCTCACCACTCGCGTTGATCCACATGTAGGTGTGCGAACCATAGCCGTTCATATGTCGCCAGGTGCGCGGCAAGCCTCGATCGCCCATCAGATACGTCACCTGATGCGCCGACTCCGGATTGTTCGTCCAGAAGTCCCATTGCATGTGGTTGTCGCGCAGCCCCGAGTCCGGCAGACGCTTCTGACTGCGGATGAAGTGCGGAAATTTCATCGGGTCACGCACGAAGAAAATCGGCGTGTTGTTGCCGACGAGGTCGTAGTTGCCTTCGTCGGTGTAGAACTTGAGGGAGAAGCCGCGCACATCGCGCCAGGTGTCGGGGCTGCCAGACTCGCCCGCGACCGTGGAGAACCGCGCGAGCATTTCCACCTTGGCGCCCTTCCTGAACAGCGACGCCTTGGTGTAACGGCTCACATCTTCGGTAGTTTCGAAGACACCGAAAGCACCGGCGCCTTTGGCGTGAGGTTGACGCTCGGGCACCTTCTCGCGATTGAAGTGCGCCATTTGCTCGATGAAGTGAACGTCGTGAAGCAGCAGCGGACCGTCCGCCCCGACCGATAGTGTGTTTCGGTCGCTTGCCGCCGGTGCACCTGCACCGGTCGTCGACCCGGTGTCCAGACGATCTTTCTCTTTGCTCATACATACCTCCGACATGAAGGTGGGTGGGGAGAGGGAGAGAATTGGAGTCAGCTATGTTGCAAGTCGTTCAAAGCATAATACAAGACGACGAAACGCACGCACCGGCATTCGCTACATTGAATATTCGTCAACTTGCGACAGATCAATGCCGTAGGCCTATCCTTCTCCCCTCCCCCTCTTTCTTCTTTCCTCCCACCTCAATGCCATTGAGGGTTGCAGCATCGGGCAACCGCCAACGCAAGCGGCATACATGATTTCAAGCGGCGAGCGCCCGGCACTGGCAGACAACGCGCTCGAAGCAAGCGATGGCGAAGTCGATCGAGGCCTCGCTGGTAAAGCGTCCGAGGCTCACACGCACCGTGCGGCTTGCGGCCTCCGCATCGAGGCCGATGGCGCTCAGCACATGCGATGGTTGACCCGATGCCGAGTTGCAGGCCGACGTCGAAGACACGGCCAGATTGCCATTGAGCATGAACGTGAAGAAGCCCGAGTGCCGGACCGTCAGGCTCAGCGTATGGGGAATGCGCTTTGCATCGGCAGCGTTGTGCACCACACCATCGAGCACCAGCACACCGTCAAGCAGGCGTCGGCTCAGTTTCTCGATGCGCACGTTATCCGTCGTCATCGCCTGCATGGCCAATTCGCACGCCGTGCCCATGCCCACGATCTGATGCGTCGCCAATGTGCCGGAGCGCAAGCCGCGCTCGTGTCCGCCGCCGTGCATCTGCGGCGCAATGCGTGGCATCGCGTCCTTACTCACGTACAGCGCGCCGATCCCCTTCGGCCCGTACACCTTGTGCGCTGACATCGACAGCAGATCGATGCCCATCGCCTTCACGTCGATGGGGGTCTTGCCCAGCGCCTGCGCAGCATCGACATGCAGCAATGCGCCTGCGGCGTGTACCACCTTGGCGATGGCCGCGACGTCGGTCAGCGTGCCGATTTCGTTGTTGACCAACATGAGCGACACCAACCCCGTATCGGGACGCAGGGCCGCGGCGACGGCGTCGGCAGTGATCTCACCGGTGGCGGACGGCGTCAGATACGTCACGGGCACGCCACGCTTTTCCAGATATGCCATCGTGTCGAGAATCGCCTTGTGCTCGAGCACGCTCGTCACCATGTGCGCCCGCGCCTGCCCCAATTCCGCATACCCCTTGAGCGCCAGATTGTTCGACTCGGTGGCGCCGGATGTCCACACGATCTCCGCGGCGTCCGCACCGATGAGCGCAGCCACCTGCGCGCGCGAGCGCTCCACGAGACGGCGCGCACTGACGCCGGCCCCATGCGAACTCGATGCCGGATTGCCGAAGATGCCGTCCACGCCGAGACAGTCGGACATCGCGGCAATCACGGCCGCGTCTGCTGGCGTGGTGGCTGCGTAGTCGAAGTAATGGAGTGTTTCTTTCTCGTGCATGATCGGCCCCGGATAAATAAGTGCATCGATCGTACGCGGCGGAAGTGAGAAAAGGCTTGCGGAATCACCCGTTGATATCGTGTTTTGTAGAAAATCAATCCATAAAAACACAAAAATCAGGAAACTTCATCCACACGAGATGAAACACCCTCACTGACTGGGAATCGCACCGTGACTGCGAGACCGCCCCCCTGCGCATCGCCGAGCGACACCTCGGCGCGATGCATGCGAGCGATTTCCCGGACGATGGCAAGCCCCAGCCCGGACCCGTCGGCCGCCTGCGGTGTCGTGCCGAGGTGCTCCCGGCGATAGAAGCGCTCGAATACCGCCTCGCGCTCGTGCACGGGAATGCCCGGACCGTTGTCGATCACCTGAAGCAGCGCCACGTCCCCCTCGCTCCAGGTGCGCACGGTGATCACGGCTTCGTCACCGGCATAACGAATCGCGTTATCGATGAGATTGCCGCACAGCTCGGCCAGCAACTCGCGTTGCGCCGATATCGACACCGGCCCGTCCTGTTCGAATCCCAGATCGATGTGACGCGAGCGCGCCACCGGCGACCAGTCGAGTGCGACGCTGCGCGCCACGTCGTCCAGACGCAGCGGCACCATCGCCACGGGCGGGCCGCCCTCAGCCTCGAGACGCGACAGCGACAGCAACTGCCGAACGCTCTTGGCGGCTTGCTTGACCGCATGATTGAGCCGTTCGACGCGCGCTCGCGCCGGATCGTCAAGCGATTCGCGGAGCGTGAGTTCGGATTCCGCCTGAATGATGGCAAGCGGCGTCTTCAGTTGATGCGCGGCGTCCGCGAAGAAGCGTTGCCGCGATGCCTGCATTCGCCCGACACGTCCCACGTATTGGTTGATCGACTCGACGAGCGGTTTGACCTCGGTCGGCAGATCGACGTTGTCGAGCGGCGTGGTGTCGTCCTCGCCGCGCGCCGCGACCTTCGCCGACAGCCGGTTGAGCGGACGCAGACCACGTGTCACGCCGAGCCAGACAATAGCTAGCGCCAGCACGACCAGCAGCACCTCTTGCTGCAACGCCCCTGTCAGAATTTGCCGCGCCAGTTCGTGACGCGACTCCGTCGTCTCGCCAACCACGATCCACACGGCACGCGCCTGCGCATTCGGCACGTCGTGCACCGGCAATTGCAACGCCCCCATGCGCAGCGCTTCGCCGCGATACGTGGCGTCGTAAAACTCGGTCTGATAAGGTGCCGGCGCGAGCCTTTCGGGCGGCATCGGCAGGTCGTGATAGCCGGTCACGGCGCGCCCGCCGTCTTCTCGAATCACGTAATAGATCTTGCCACCGCGATCCGACTCGAACATCTCCAGCGCGAGGTACGGCAAATTGACCTGCACCTCGCCGTCGATCAGTTGCGTCCCCTCACGAATCGACTTGATCGAGAATTCCAGCGACCGGTCAAACGCCGAATTGGCAGCACTCATGGCGCGCTGATAGGTCAGCCACGTGTCGAGTGCGAGCAGTCCGAGCAACGGGAACAGCAGCCAGAGCGCCAGTTGGCGGCGAAGATTCGGTTGCGGCATGGGCGGAGAATAAGGGACGCGCGGATCAGGCGGCAGGCAGTGCAGCGGGCTTTTCTTCGAGCAGATAGCCCAACCCGCGCAAGGTCACGATGGCGACACGGCTGCCTTCGAGCTTCTTTCTCAAGCGATGGACGTAGATCTCGATGGCATCCGGATTGACGGATTCATCGATGCCGAAGAGCTTCTCCGAGAGCGCTTCCTTGTTGATCGCTCGTCCGCCACGAAGGATCAACACTTCAAGCACGGCGCGTTCGCGCTTGGTGAGGGCGAGCAGTTCGCCATCGAGACGGAAGCTGCGCTCCACGCCATCGAACACCAGCGGTCCGCAAGCCACATCGGCACTCTCATGATGTTGTGCGCGACGTATCAACGCGCGGGCGCGCGCTTCCAGTTCGTCGAGTTCAAAGGGCTTTGAAAGATAGTCGTCGGCCCCGAGGTTGAGACCCTTCACCCGATCTTCGAGCGAACCATGTGCCGTGAGAATCAGCACAGGCACCCGGTTACGGCGCGCACGCAGGCGGCGCAGGATCTCGAGTCCGTCGAGACGCGGCAGCCCGAGGTCGAGGATCACGAGTGAGTACTCCTGCGTGCGCAACACGTGATCGGCTGCCTCGCCGTCGTGCATGCAATCGACGGCGAAGTTCGCCTGTGTCAGCGCTTCGGAGAGCGATTTGGCGAGACTCGGATTGTCTTCGACAAGCAGGATGCGCATGAGACCTAGGGAAATCCATGACCCGAAAAAGGGGGTTCGGACCGGATTCGACACGAAATCGAAAGCGATTTGAAAGTTTCGGCAAATTAACATGCGGCACGCGAAAACGACAAACCCCATTCAAGGGGTCTTCCGGAGGATGACATGAAGCAACAGAAAACGCTCGGCGCCATGGTCGCGACCGCGGCGCTCTTCGCGGCCACCATGCCTGCTGTACACGCACAGGTGCCGGCCGGCTATCCGGCGAACTATCAGGCCACCGTCGACGCCGCCAGGAAAGAAGGCAAGCTCATCGTGTACTCGGTGACCGATACGGCGCTCGTGCGTCCGCTCATCAAGGATTTCGAGTCGCTGTACGGCGTGAAGGTCGAGTACAACGACATGAACAGCACCGAGCTGTACAACCGCTACATCAGCGAGTACGCCGCCAACAGCACCAGCGCCGATGTACTCTGGAGCTCCGCCATGGACCTCCAGGTCAAGCTGGTGAACGACGGCACCATGGCGAGCTACGAGTCGCCCGAGTCGGCGCACATCCCCCAGTGGGCGCAGTACCAGAAGCAGGCCTACGGCACGACGTACGAGCCGCTCGCCATCGTCTACAACAAGCGCCTGTTGCCGGCGAACGAAGTGCCGCAAACGCGCATGGAGCTGATCAAGCTGCTGCAAGCGAACCCGGCCAAGTTCAAGGGCAAGGTCACGACCTATGACATCGAAAAGTCGGGCGTGGGCTTCAACTACCTGACACAAGACGCACGCGTGAACCCCGAAGTGACGTGGGAACTCGTCGGCGCAATGGGCGCGCTCAACCCGAAGCTGCAATCGAGCACGGGCGCGATGATGGAGCGCATTTCGTCGGGCGAAAACCTGATCGGCTACAACATCCTCGGCTCGTATGCCTTCGCGAAAGCGAAGAAAGATCCGTCCATCGGCTACGTCTATCCGCGCGACTACACACAGGTGGTGAGCCGTCTGGTCACGATCTCCAAGAAGGCCAAGAACGCGAACGCCGCCAAGCTCTGGGTCGATTACCTGCTCTCGAAGCGCGGCCAGACGTTGCTCGCCAATCAGGCCAATCTGTTCTCGATCCGTGCGGACGTGGACGGCGAGACGTCGATGGCAAACCTCACGCAACAACTCGGCTCGGCACTCAAGCCGATTCCGATCGGCGCGGGTTTGCTCGTCTATCTCGATCAGGCCAAGCGTCTTGAATTCCTCAAGCGCTGGCAGCAATCGATCAAGCGTTGAGCGACACGCGACTGAGCGCGCGGCGCTTCTGAGCTGACACCTCGGGGCGTCCTCCGGTCCTCGCCCCGTCGTCATCGATTCACCCGCAACACCCTTAAGTCCGGCGGCCGCACGCGCGGCCCGCCTCTCCCCAAGCCTTTCTCGATATGCGCCCCGCGGGGTGCAGGGAGACCCTCATGCTGTCGTCTTCTACCGCCAACCGCTCTGCGGTGCCTGCCGGCCGCCCGCCCGTCGGTGCAGCACCACACGTGGCGTCGCCCTGGCGCGCGTTCGCGGCTACCTCGCGCTGGCTGGTCATCGCCGTGCTCACGATTGCGGTGTTGCTGCCGCTGTCGTTCATCGTCCTGCAGAGCCTGCTCTCGGCACCGTTCTTCGATGCCAGTCGCACGTTCGGCATCGACGGCTATCGCTTCATCTTCTCCGATCCCGACTTCTGGTCGGCGGTGAAGAACTCTTTCACCATCGCGTTCGGGATGCTGTTCATCTCGATCCCGCTCGGCGGCATTCTCGCCTTCCTGATGGTGCGCACCAACCTGCCGGGTCGCCGCTGGCTCGAACCGTTGCTGCTCACGCCGGTGTTCGTCTCGCCGATGGTCCTCGCCTTCGGCTACGTCGTGGCCGCCGGCCCCGTGGGCTTCTACTCCGTGTGGTTCCGAGAACTCACCGGCCTCGACGCGCCGTGGTCCATCTACTCGATCTTCGCGATTACGGTGATCGTCGGCCTGACGCATGTGCCGCACGTCTACCTGTACTCGTCGGCCGCACTGCGCAACCTCGGCTCCGACGTGGAAGAAGCCGCTCGTGTGGCTGGCGCCCGCCCGTTTCGCGTAGCACTCGACGTCAGCCTGCCGATGACCATGCCAGCCCTGCTCTTCGCGGGCGTGCTCGTGTTCTTCCTCGGCTTTGAAGTCTTCGGCCTGCCGCTCGTACTGGGCGATCCCGAGGGCCACCTCGTGCTGGCGACCTACCTCTACAAACTCACCAACAAGCTCGGCGTGCCGTCATATCACCTGATGGCAGCGGTGGCGATGTGCATCGTGGCGATCACGTTCCCGCTCGTGCTGCTGCAACGCCACCTGCTCAAGCGTGCGAACAAGTACGTGACGGTGAAAGGCAAAGCGGGCCGTCAGACGGTGCTGCCGCTGGGCGTGTGGCGCTGGATCGCGTTGGCGATCGTCGTGGCGTGGCTGCTCGTCACGGTGTTCGTGCCGATCTCGGGCATCGTGCTGCGCTCGTTCGTCACGCATTGGGGAGAAGGCGTGGCCTTGAGCGAAGTGCTCACGCTCGCCAACTTCACCGAGTTGTTCGAACAGGACAACCTGGTGCGCGCCATTCTCAACACGCTCGGCATCGGCGTGATCGGCGGCGCCATGGCGGTCGGCTTCTACTCGCTCGTGGCGTTCGCCGGCCATCGCCGCAACGACTGGGCCACAAAGCTGCTCGACTACCTCGTGCTGCTGCCGCGTGCTGTGCCGGGGTTGCTCGCCGGTCTGGCGTTTCTGTGGATCTTCCTGTTCGTGCCCGGTCTGCGCGAACTCAAGAACTCGATGTGGAGCATCTGGGTGGCCTACACGGTGGTGTGGCTGGCCTACGGCATGCGCCTCATCCAGAGCGCCCTGCTGCAAGTCGGCCCCGAGCTGGAAGAAGCCGGACGCAGCGTCGGCGCCACCCGCAGGCGCGTGAGCCTCGACGTCACGCTGCCACTCGTGCGGTTCGGCTTGCTCGCCGCATGGCTGCTGATTTTCATGATCTTCGAGCGCGAGTATTCGACGGCCGTTTATCTACTCTCGCCGGGCACGGAAGTCATCGGCTCGCTGCTCGTGTCGCTGTGGGCGACCGGTGCGGTCGATCAGGTCGCGGCGCTCTCTGTCATCAACATCGCGATGGTCGGCGCCGGTCTGGGCGTGGCGTTGCGCTTCGGAGTCAAATTGCATGGATAAGCTCATCGTCGACAACCTCTTCCTGAGCTACGGCACCAACCCCATCCTCAAGGGCGTGTCGTTCGAACTCAAGGCCGGTGAAGTGGTGTGCCTGCTCGGCGCGTCGGGCAGTGGCAAGACCACCTTGTTGCGCGCAGTCGCCGGGCTGGAGCAACCGTCGGAAGGCCGCATCTCGCTGGACGATCAGGTCTTCTTCGACGGCAACAAGGGCATCGACTGTCCCGTCGAGCAACGCTCGCTCGGTCTGGTGTTTCAGTCGTACGCGCTGTGGCCGCACCGCACAGTGGCGGATAACGTCGGCTATGGCCTGAAGCTGCGCAAGGTCAGCGCCGCAGAGCGACGCGAGCGCGTGCAAAAGGCGCTCGACCAACTCGGCCTCGGCCATCTCGCCGAGCGCTATCCGTTCCAGCTCTCGGGTGGTCAGCAGCAGCGAGTGGCCATTGCGCGTGCGCTGGTCTACAACCCGCCCGTCATTCTGCTCGACGAGCCGCTCTCGAATCTCGACGCCAAGCTGCGCGAAGAAGCGCGTGCCTGGCTGCGCGAGCTGATCGTCTCGCTGGGGCTCTCCGCCCTGTGCGTCACGCACGATCAGACCGAAGCCATGGCGATGTCGGATCGCATCCTGCTGTTGCGCAACGGACGCATCGAACAGGAAGGCACGCCCGCTGAGCTCTACGGCTCGCCGCGCTCGCTCTACACGGCGGAATTCATGGGCAGCAACAACCGGATCGACGCCACGGTGAGCGCCGTTGACGGCGATCTCGTCACGCTCGCGGGCGACGGCTTTGCGCTGCAAGCCCGTGCACGCGACCCGCTCGCACCGGGGCAGGACGCGCAGGCGGTCATTCGTCTGGAGCGCGTGCAGGTAGCCGAGGGGCCGGGCCACAACCGCGTCAACGCGCAACTCGTCACGTCGATGTATCTCGGCGACCGCTGGGAATACCTGTTCCATTGCGGGTCGTTGCGCTTTCGCGCGTTCGGTCACGTGCCGCGCGAACCCGGCCATCACTGGGTGGAGTTTCCGGCGAACGACTGCTGGGCATTCGCGCAATCGAACGCGTAAGGCCAGCCACGCTTTTCATGCGACGCGCGGGCGCTCTCCCGCGCACACCAAGAGAAACAAAAGAGAGGAGACAACAATGAAACGAAGCAGTATCGGTCTGGCCGCCCTGAGCACCTTCGGCGCGTTCGGTGCCCTCGCGCTGGCCGGGCAGGCGCACGCGCAATCGAATGTGACGATTTACGGGATCGTCGACGCGGGGGTGGAATACGTGAACCACGCCAGCGACAACGGCGGCGCGGCGCGCGCGATTTCGGGCGGCAAGAACACGTCGCGCTTCGGCTTCAAGGGGACGGAAGATCTCGGTGGCGATCTCAAGGCCGTATTCAACCTCGAGAGCGGCATCAACCTGGTGAACGGTCAGTTCGACGACGGTCCGGGCGCGATCTTCGATCGTCGTGCCACCGTGGGGCTGGCGCACAAGCAATGGGGTCAGGTCACGCTCGGCCGCACGTTCACCACGACGTACGACTACATGCTCCAGTTCGATCCGATGGGCTACGCCCCGAACTACTCGTGGGCGACCAGCTCGAGCGCCACCGGTGGCCGCAAGGACGGACTGTTCTCGCGTTCCGCCAACGCCGTGCGCTATGACGGCGAGTTCAGCGGGCTGAAGCTTGGTGCGATGTATGGTTTCGGCAATGTCCCCGGCAGCATGAAGACGTCGTCGAAGTACGACTTCGCCATCGGCTACGAGAACGGTCCGCTCGCCCTCGTGGCGACGTACGACCGCCAGAACGGCGCAGGCACCAGCGTTGCACCGGCCGACACGACCGACTACATCCAGGGCATTCACGCTGGCGCGAGCTACCGATTCGGCGGCGCGAAGGTGATGGCCGGCTATCGCAACTACAAGAAGACCTTCGTGACGGCGAGCACCGCTTCACTGCGCAGCGATATGTACTGGCTCGGCATGTCCTACGACTTCACGCCGGCCTTCACGATGTATGGCGCGATCTACCACCAGGACATCAAGGATGCGGGCGACGCCGATCCGACGCTCATCTCGCTGCGCGCGCAGTATGCGATGTCCAAGCGCACGGCGCTGTACCTGTCGGGCGGCTACGCGTTCGCAAAGCATGGCCAGAAGATCAGCCTCTCCCGTGATCTGACAGGGGCCGCCGACACGCAGATCGGCGTCACGGCTGGTATTCAACACCGCTTCTGACGCTTTCCTCAACGACGGCCCGGCGGTTGCGGGGGGGTGAACCGCGGATACCGGGCCGTCGTGTTTTTTTGAGGCGCGCGCCCTCGCCTGTCTCAGGAGAGGGACTCGATATGCGTCGAATGGGCGTACGCCTGCCCGAACCGATTCGCCAGGAAGTCCGGCAGCGCGATCTGTTCCTGACGCACGAAGCCGCGTTGAGGTAGCTGTCCCGCGAAGAACATGTCGACCGCCGCACAGATGGCCGATGCCGTGGTGATCTGGATCGCACTGGCGCTATGCCCGTTATTGCGCTCCGCGAAGATCTTCCGCGCAAACACTTCCTGCGTCAGCACGCCGCTGCGCAGGCCGCTCACGACAACGAAGATGAGCACCACGTCCTGCAACGTGCTCGGCACCGCCCGTTTGAGCATCGTCTTGAGCGTGTCCTGATCGTCCTTCAGACGCAGCTCGTTGAGCAACACCTTCATCAACGCCCCATGACCCGGGTAGCGCACCGACTTGTAGTCGAGATCGCGCACGCGTCCGCTAAGCGTCTCGCACAATGTCCCCAGCCCGCCCGAC
>JARLJF010000056.1 GCA_031291335.1 Pandoraea sp.
AAGTGGACTTCGCCGAGTCGGTGTCGGAGCTGACCAAGCTGCAAACGCAGATGAACGTGAACCTGCAGATGCTGCAAAAGGCCGGCGAAATGCCGGGCATGATCCAGATGCTGCTGCGTTAATTGCGTCGCATCGGCCGGTGATGTCCTCCGGCTGACAAGTCTGAACAGGGCCAACGGTTTCACACCGTTGGCCATTTTTGTTTGATAGGGCGGGAAGTTTAACGAAGGAAGCGTTCGAGAATGTCGTCGCCGGCTTCATCCCGTTCGCCAGTCGGCACCCAGCCCAAGTTGCGATAAAAGCCGTACGAACGCACCGCCGGGTCTGCCGAACAGGCGAGAAAGAGCCGATGGAATCCTCTTTCCCGAAAATCATCGACCACGCGCGTCAGAAGCGATCGGCCCACGCCCGCGCCTTCATGCTCAGGCAATACCGCGAGCACAAGGATCTCGCCGGTCTGGGCATCGGCAAAGCAATAGCCAACCACCTGAGCGTCTACACAACACACGTATCCCGGAACCGCACCGCTTTCGATCGACTCGCGCCAGGTGTCGACGGAGATGCCCAGCGCCAGGAGGTCCTCCACCGAGAACGCGTTTTCGCGCGTTCGACCGCGAATGTCGATGCAGATTGCCGCATCGTCCGGATGCGCGGCCCGGTAGGTTCTTTCGGTCATTGCCTGAGTCATTACCTGCTCCCTGTCACCCCAATGTTCCCGCGACTTCAATCTCCTTCGTCTGCGGCACCTCGTTATACGAGAGCACGTGCAGGCCGCTCGCGAACATCCGAGCATAACGCGAGAGCAGCGGCCGGAGTTGCGGCATCACAAGCAGCACGGGGGCGCGGCCCGTCTGCTTCATGTTCTCCCGGGCTTGCGGCATATGGGACTGCAACTGCTCCAGCAATTGCGGATCGAGCGGGAAGGCATCGGAGGTCGTCTTGCCTGCTTGCTGCGCGGCCGTATACGCGCCCAGCAGCAGATTCTCCAGATCCGGCGTCAGTTGGTAGACATGCAACGTCGGCTCGTCGCCAATCAGCCCGTGCACCAATCGGCGCTTGAGCGCGCTGCGCGCCTCGGCGGCCAGCACTAGCGGATCTTTGCTGACAGACGATGCGTTGACCAGCGCCGTCGCCAACACGTCGATATCCTGCAACGACACCTCTTCGGCGAGCAGCAGACGAATGACCGCCAACTGCTGCTGATGCGTAAGTGCCTTGTCCAGAGCGTCTGCCAGTGCTGGCGACAGTTCGCGCAGCCGCTCGCTTAGCGACGTCACATCCTGATAGGTGAACAGGTCGGCCAGATGCGTCTTCATCGACTGCTGGACGTGCGTGGCGATCACGCCCGCAGGATCGACAATCTGATACCCCAGACCCAGCGCATGTGCGCGATGCTCCGGCTCGATCCACACCACCGGCATACCGAACGACGGGTCGATGGCCGGCATGCCGTCAAGTTCGCCATAGCAATCGGGGGCCGCAATCGCCATCAGCCGGTCTTGCGGCAGTGACGCGTTCGCCACTCGCACACCGCCAACGTCAATGGCATATTCGCTTGCACCGAGCGCGAGGCCGGTATCGAGGCGGACCGCAGGCACGACAAACCCCATCGCCTGCGAGAGCGATTGGCGCATGCCGTAGAGGCGCTGCACGAGCGGCGCGCCTTCGCGCTTGTCCACGAGTCCCACGATCTGGTAGCCGAGACTGACCGTCACCGGTGAGACGAATGGCAGTTGCTGCCAGGTGAGTGCAGGAGGCTCGTGGGCCGTGAGCGCGGCTTCGAGGGCCTCGGTGTCGTCTGCGGTGTCGGGTGCGCGCCGTTGGCTGACGCGCCACGCGACGAACGCCATGACCCCCGCGAACGCCAGAAACGGCAACGTCGGCATTCCCGGAATCAGCGCCAGAACGAACATCAGCACCGACACGCTCGCAAGCACCGACGGCGAGGCCAGCAATTGGTCGCCGACCTGCTTTTCAAAGTCGCCCGCATCGGACACGCGCGTGACGATGATGGCTGCGGCAGCCGAAAGCAACAGTGCCGGGATCTGCGCGACCAGACCGTCGCCGATGGTCAGCAGCGAGTATTGGCGGAACGCGTCGCCCGCACTCATGTCGTGCATCGTCACGCCGATGGCTGCGCCGCCGATCAGGTTGATGAGCAGGATGAGGATACTGGCGATGGCGTCACCGCGAACGAACTTCGACGCGCCGTCCATCGCGCCGTAGAAGTCGGCTTCCGCGCCCACTTCGCGGCGGCGTGTCTGCGCGGCTTCCTGATTGATGAGTCCCGCATTCAGGTCGGCGTCGATGGCCATCTGTTTGCCGGGCAACGCGTCGAGCGTGAAGCGTGCCGAGACTTCCGAGATGCGCTCCGCGCCCTTGGTGACCACCACGAAGTTGATGATCATCAGAATCACGAACACCACGAGGCCGACGACGAAGTTTCCGCCGATGACCACGTTGCCGAACGATTCGATGACGCTACCCGCCGCGTGTGTGCCTTCGTTGCCGTTGAGCAGTACCACGCGCGTGGAGGCGACGTTCAACGTCAGACGCATGAGCGTCGTGGCGAGAATCACCGTCGGGAACACCGAGAAATCGAGCGGACGCCGCACCGACAGACTCACCAGAATCACGACCATCGACAGCACGATGTTGAAGGTGAAGAGCGTGTCGAGCAGCAGCGGTGGCAACGGCAGAATCACCATCGCGAGGATGGCGAAGACGAGGAGCGGCGTCAGAAATTTGTGACGCCGAAGGTCGTTCAGGAATCGGCTCATGAGTTCAGGGACGGAGTCGCGTGGAGGGTGGGTCGGAGAGCGTCGCGGGCACGGCTGGCGGGTCCGGACGGTCAGGTTGTGTGGCAAGTTCGCCCGTGCGCCAGGCGCGCAATTGCAGGACGTAGGCCAGAATCACGGCGACCGCGTCGTAAAGCGCGGCGGGAATCTGCTGGTTGATCTGGCTCGTGTGGTACAGCGCCCGCGCGAGTGGCGGGGCGCTCACCACGTCGATCTTGTGCTCACGGGCGATCTGGCGGACCACGCCCGCCATCTCATCGAGACCGCGCGCCACCACGTAGGGCGCTTGCGCGCGTTCGGTGTCGTACTTGAGCGCGATGGCGTAATGCGTCGGGTTGACGATCACCACATCGGCCGTCGGCACTTTGCGCCGCAAGCTGCGCTCGGCCATGCGACGCTGGATCTGACGAATGCGCTGTTTGACTTCGGGGCGTCCCTCGGTCTGCTTGTGTTCGTTCTTCACTTCCTGCTTGGTCATGCGTTGATCGCGCATGAAGAAGAACCGTTGCATCGGCAGGTCGAGCAACGCAAACGCCACGAAGGCGCCCCCCAGTATGAGTACGGCGTCGCGCAACACCTGCAACCCGACCGCGATGGCTTCGCCCGGTGCGCTCGCCTGCAGAACGAGCAGCGAGTCCCAGCGCGTTCGGAGAACCAGCACCAGCACCGTCACGACCAGAAGGACCTTGAGAATCGATGTTCCCACTTGCGCGTAATGTTTCATCGACACCAGCTTTCCGAGATTCGCCTTCGGTGAGAGCCGTTGCCATTTGGGCGCGAGCAGCGTGGTGCTGAAGACGTACCCGCCGGGCAGCATGGCCGCCACACCAATGCACAGGGGAATGGCCGCGAGCGGCGCGATGAGTTTGACGAGCAGCCACATCGCGGCGGGCAGCAGGGCTGTCCAGGCGTCGTCGAAGCCGATGCCCGCGAGATCGGCGAACGCGGCAGCGTAGAGCGAGCGGAACTTGTCGAGCTGCGCGGGCGCGGTTACCGCGAGCACGGCCACACTGGCCATGATGCCTACGGCGGTCGCCGTGTCGCGCGAGCGTGCGACCTGCCCCTGCTCACGCGCGCGGCGCAGTTTCTGGGAGGACGCGGCTTCCGACTTGTCGCCAGTGTCTTGGGTCGTCATGCGATCAATCCGGCCGTGCCACTGGACCTAGCGAGTCGAGAACTCGTTCGGTCAACGTCAGGTAATGGGCTGGCAAGGCCGGTACGACTGCCGAAAGCACGACCAGCCCGACAAGCGTTGTGACGGCAAAGCCCAGCGAGAAGAGGTTCAGTGCCGGTGCGGCCCGATTGAGCAATCCGAGTCCGAATTGCACGATGAAAGTCGTCAGCACGACGGGCAACGCGAGCGTGATAGCGGCGGCCAGCGTCCAGCCCAGGGCGCGCAGCAGGCCGGTCAGGTCGGTGAGTGGCAGTCCGCCCCCGATGGGCCAGACCTCGAAGCTGCGGCCGACGATGGAGACGGCAATCAGATGGGCGTCGGCGATGAAGAAGAGCAACGTACCGAGACAGACCATCAGCAGGGAAACCGGCTCGCTGGCCTCGCCGTTCATCGGATCGTTCATGGCCGCCATCGCCAATCCCATCTGCGACGCACAGAGATACCCCACGAGCGTAAGCAGACTGCGCACGATGAAGAACGCCAGCCCCAGAAACGCGCCGATGAGCGCCTGCTCCGCAGCCAGTGCAATGCCCGCGAGCGAGAACGGATCGGTCGGTGGCATACCGCCCTTGGCGAACACGGGCCACAGGGCCAGGCTGAGCACGAGCGCCATCAGTACGCGCCAGCGCATGGGCACGACGCCTTCGCCGACGAGCGGCAGCATGCTCAGCGCCGCGACGAAGCGGCAGAACGGCCACCACAGCATCACGAGTTGTGCGGGCCACTGCGTGAGCCAGCCTTCGAGGCCTGGCCACGCGGCAAAGGAGAGGGGAAGCGGCATGAGGAGTCGTCCGGCTGCGGGCGTCGGTAGCGCGCAGCGCTAGCCGGCCAGTGTTGCCGCGCGGGCGAAGGTTTCGGCGGCGAACTCGGTGAGCGTGCCGGCGAGCCACGGGGCAGCGAGGCCGAGCGTGAGCAGTGTCACGATCAGACGCGGCAGAAACGACAGCGTCTGTTCGTTGATCTGCGTGGCTGCCTGAAACAGCGCCACGATGAGACCCATCACGAGGCTCGGCACGATCAGCACGAGCACGATCACGATGACGAGCCGCAAGGCGTCGAGTCCGATGTCGATAGCAATATCGCTGGTGAGCATGGCGTTCCTCTCAGACAGCCTGCACGCTGGTCACGAGCGTGGAGACCGTGAGTGTCCAGCCGTCGATAAGCACGAACAGCAAGAGCTTGAGCGGCAAGGAAACCACCAGCGGCGAGAGCATCATCATGCCCATGGCCATCAGCACCGAGGCCACCACCAGATCGATGACGAGAAACGGCACGAAGAGCATCGCCCCGACTTGAAACGCGGTCTTGAGTTCGCTCAGCAGGAAGGCCGAGGCCTTCACCAGAAAACTGTGGGCTTGCGGCTCGGCGACGTCGGTCTCGCCGGTCAGCCGGGCCATCAGGTCGAGCGACGTCTGACGGGTTTGCGCGAGCATGAAGCGCGAGAGCGGCGCTTCACCCGCCCGGATCGCTTCGGTCAGCGTGATCCGGTTCTCGTCGTAGGGCACCACAGCCTGTGTCCAGATGGCCTCACCGACGGGGCGCATCACGAGCAGGCTGAGCAGCAACGCCATGCCGGTGAGCACGCGCGCGGGCAAGCCCTGTTGCAGTCCCAGTGCCTGACGCAGCAAAGCAAGAATGATGGCGAACCGCACGAATGTGGTCATCACCATCAGCATCATGGGCAGCAGGCCCAGCAGCGTCATCAGAATGAGCAACTGGGTCTTGACGGTGAAGTCGGTGGTGCCGCCTTGCGAGCGCAGGCGCATCAGGTCGCCCGCTTCGTCGGCGCGCGCGCCAGTGGCGAACAGGGCGAACCCGATCGCCAGAATCGCGAATACGAAGGTCTCCGAAGCGCACAGCGGAAAGCGCCTCCCCTCGAAGGGGCGCACGATCCGCTGACGCACGACCTGTAGGGCCGCTTTCATCGCGCGAGTCGATCCAGCTCGAGTGCGTCGAGCGTGAGGATCTTCAGTCCGTACTGCGTGCCCGAGGCAACGACCTCGGCAAGTCCTACCGGCACACCGTTGACCAGTACCGCAAGCGGGGCACCTGCTGCGCGGTCGAGGCTCAGCACGTCGTCGGCACGCAGGGCCGCCAGCTCACCGAGCGTGAGGCGGGTCGCACCGACCTCCAGCGTGAGTTTCACGGGCACGCGGCGCAGCGTCTCGCGCATGGCGAGCGGAACCGGTGCCGCGCCGGCCGCTTGCGGCAGGCCGGTCGCCGACGTTGAAGCTTCGCCGAGCCAGTCGCCGGAAAGGTCTTGCGAGAGATCGTCCAGCGGCGGCAGATCGTCGAGTTGCGCGTCAACGGCGCCAGGCATCTGGCCGGAAGGATCGTGAGGGAAGTGGGTAGACATGGAAACCTTACTCAAGAGTCTGGAAGTGCGTGAGGCACAGATGCGCGTCGCGCTCGATGATGTCGGCGCTCATCAGTGCGTCGTTGTCCACGCAGACGAGGGCGCGTGGCTCGAAACGCACGGGCAACACGTCGCCCGGTTGCGCGTCGAGCAGTGCGCCGAGCGACAGGTCGATGTCGAGCCAATGCGCGCTCAGACGCACCGGAATCGTGGCGATGTCGCACGGCGCCCGGGTGTGTTGTGCGGCGCGTTCGCCCGCGTCCGGGCCCAGCATCGTGAGCCAGCGGCGTGCGTCTTCGGCCGCGAGGCGGAAGGTGACGGTGCCCAGGGGTGTATCACCCGTGCGATCCGCAATGCGTGCGCTGATCCACAACGATGGCGGCGTCGATCGAGGATCGAGATCGATGCTCTCGACTTGCGCCGGGGCCGGTGACATCCCGGACGAGACGGCCTGACGCAGGGCATCGAGCATCTGCCTCGCAAAGCGCGTGACAAAACGCTCGTAGGTCGCCGCAGGTGGCGTGGCGTGCAAGGCCGGCGGCCCGATGAAGTCGTCCGCGTCGTAGCGCAGACGAAACGCGTCGCGCAACAGGCCCGCGTCGAGCGCCACGTCGATGCAGTGGTCGTCGACACGGAAGCGTTGCACGATGACATCGGCGGTGTCCGGCGCATTGGCGCTCACCGCCATGGCAGCAACGCGCCACGCCATAGCATGGCGATGACGAACGTGCTGCGGCAATTGGACATCGAGGCGCGAACGCAGCCGCTCGGTCAGCGGATCGAGAAGCTGCGTCGGCTGTCCTAGCCGGCACGGATCGAGTGCCCGGATCACGCCGGGCGGCGTAGGCGCGTGCATAGTGTTCATATGATTGAAAGACGGTTCGCAGCGCTTCTTGGCGCAGGGAAGTTCGCATCCTAAAGGCGTGACTCGTCCGTGTTGATGGGGAATCACTCAACCGTGCGAGCTTTGGGGGATTGCCTAATCCAGTGGCTAGGCGGTGTGCGTAAAGTGCGGAGTCATGTCGTGCCGCCCGCACCGGGAGCGGGGGCACATGGATACTCATCACGGAGATTCGAATGCCTGTCTCGATGGAGCAGTCGCTAATGACTGAAGTGCGTCGCATGCAGACGACACAACGCGGACTGGATATGGCTGCTGGCGTGCGCGAGGCCGATCCTGCGCTGGCAGGGGCCTCGGGCACGCCCGATTTCGGCGCAATGTTGCGGGGAGTGGATGCCGCTCAACGTGACGCGGGCGATCGTATGAAGGCGGTCGATCTGGGCCAGAGCGACGATCTGACCGGCGCGATGCTGGCGAGCGCTCAGGCCGACCTGTCGTTTTCGTTGCTGATGCGAACGCGCGACAAGGTGGTGGGGGCGGTGGAGGAGTTGGTGCGCATGCCGTTCTGAGCGCAATGCGGGATGTGGCTTGCGAGGCTGTGGAAAATCTGGTCGCGCCCGGTGGGATGCCGGGCGCGACCGGATGGCGTCAGCCGTTCGCCGGTTTGCCGTTGAGCTTCGATGCCAGTGCGAGCAACGTGCCGCTCACCGTCATCGACACGACACCCATCGCCATGCCCTGACCGATGGAGCCTTGCTCGAACTGACGCCACACGAAGATCGACACCGTCTGCACGCCGCTGGGGGCCAGCAGCAGCGACGTTACCAACTCGCGCGACGCGATGGCGAACACGATCATCAGCGACGCGCCGAGCGCAGGCATCACAAGCGGGAGCGTGATGCGGCGCAGTGCCACCCCGGCCGGCGCACCGTGCACGCGCGCGGCCGCTTCTAGCGAGGCGGCCGTCTGACGCAAGGCGGCGCTCGTGTAACGCACCGGGTACGGCAGCAGCAGACAGCTATACGACAGCAGAAGGATGCCCCACGTGTTGTACGGCGTGACCGGCCAGAACGGCAAATTCCACGCGAGGATCAGGCCGACGCCGACAACGATGCCCGGCAATGCGTGCGGCAGCAGCGAGAGTCCGTCGATCAGCACGCGCCCACGCATCGTCGACTTCACGACACACCACGCACACAGGAATCCCAGCACCCCTGTCACGAGCGACGTGCCCAACGCCAGCGACAGACTCGTCACCAATGCCTCGATGCCCTCGGCCCCCTGACCGACCAATGCCACGAAGTGCGCGGTCGTCAGGTTGGCGATCGACAGGCCGCCCGAGAGCGTGCCCGAGAACGCCGTCGCCAGAATCGAGAACAGCGGCGCGGCCGTGGCGAGCAGTGCGACCAGACCGAAGCCGCACAACGCGGGGACTTGCCAGCGTCCCAGCGCGCGCGGCGGCGAGGCAATCGGCTTGCCCGTCTGTGTCTCGAAGTCCTTGCCCGCCGCGAGCCGGTGCTGCAACACGAACGCGAACAACGCGATCACCGCGAGCACGACCGACAGGATCGATGCGCCCGGCAGATCGATGGGCCAATCGGCAAAGCGGCCTTCGATCGACGTCACCAGCACGGAGAAGCCGGCGCGCGCGCCGAGAGCCGCGGGGGCACCGAATTCCTCGATGGCCATCGTGAATGCGAGCAGCAGACTGGCCGCGAACGCCGGGAGCGCGAGCGGCAACGTCACACGGGCAAACGCCCGCCATGCCGATGCTCCGTGCACGCGCGCCACGTCGGCCAGACGCGAACCCGTGGTGGCCAGCGCGCGCGAGACGGCGAAGTACACGACCGGGAAGATGTTGAGCGTCATCACGAAGACGAGGCCCGGCAGCGAGAACAGGAACTGCCCGGCATCCAGCCCGGTGAGCTGCTGGGCGTAACCGCCCGTTTGCAGCAACAGCATCCAGCCGAGTGCCGCGAGATACGGCGGCACGAGAAACGGCAGCAGGAAGCACAGATCCCAGAGCCGTGCGCCCGGTACATGAAACAGACCGCGTACCGCCCCCAGCGCGCCGCCGACAAGCGCCGTGCCCACCGCCACCGACAGTCCCAACCGCAAGGTGTTGGTCACCAGCGGCAACGTGCTGTCATGCGACAGCGTGGGCCAGACAGCGGCGAAGGGCGCAGCGAACGAGCCCTGCGCGAGGTGCGGAAAGACCGCCTGCAACAGTACGAACGCGACCGGCAACGCCACCACGACGGCGAGGGCTGCAACCGTCGCCGCGGGGAGTAGTCGGAACGATTTCACCGTCAGTGCTGGCCGTTGAGTTTGGCGAAACGTGCCAGGACTTCGGCGCGCGAAGCGCTCGACGATTGGGCGTCACCTTGCGGCAGCAGGCGCAGATCCTTGAACGAGGCGCGCTTGATCGCGATGTCTTCGCGAGCCGGAATCAGCCACGCTTCGGCCACCATCTGCTGACCTTCTTCCGACAGCACGTAATCGATGAACTGACGCGCTTCGTTCTGCTGCTTCGAGGTGTTCAGGATCATCATCGGGCGCGGTGCGATGACCGTGCCGCTGGTCGGGAAGATCACCTTCACCGCTTCGCCGTTTGCCGCTGCGGCGTAGGCGACGTAATCGACAGCGCCGAACACGGCAGCCTTCGCGCCTTGCAGCACCGGGTTGAGGGCCTGGGCATTCGGGCCCGAGACGACCATGCCGTTGTGCTTGAGATCGTCGAAGAGCTTCCACGCTTCGCCGCCCAGACGGGCTTGCAGGCCCAGCAACAGATCCGCCGACGCGCCCGAGAGTGCCGGGTCCGGCATCGTCACGAGATTGCGATATGCGGGCTTGGTCAGATCGCGCCAGTCATGCGGTTCGGGCGTGCCTGACTTGGCGTTCCAGACGATGCCCAGCGCGGAGAGACCCTGTGCGACGTAGTGCGACGTCTTGAACGGGGCCGGCACGCGTGCGGCGTTGGTGCTCTGCAAAGGTGCGAGCCAGCCGCGCTTCTCGAGATCCTGCGCGGTGTCCCACGAGGCGGAGATGAGAACGTCGGCACGCGGGTTGGCCTGTTCCGCCTCGATACGTGCCATCACCTTGCCGGTCGTGGCTTGAAATACATCGACTTTGATGCCGGTCTTCTTCTCGAAACCTGCAGCGAGCTTCTTGCTGAGGTTGCCGGGGCCGGCGGTATAGACGGTCAGCGCATGCGCGTGTTGTACGCCAACGCTTGCAGCAAAGGCCATGGTGAGTGTCGCGATAATTTTGCGGTGAAGCATTATGGGCTACCTCGTAATACGTTTGTCAACGCGCCCGTGGGCGAGGATCACGATCTGGTCGGCCAGCGCCTCGGCTTCGTCGCGGTCATGTGTGACATAGACGGCGGTGGTGCCAAGACGCGAGAGCAGCGCCCCGATATCGGTGCACAAACGTGTGCGCAGATCGCGGTCGAGGTTGGATAGCGGTTCGTCGAACAGCAGCAGACGTGGAGCCGAGACGATGGCGCGCGCGAGCGCAACGCGTTGCTGCTGGCCGCCGGAGAGTGCCTGCGGCCGGCGCGAGCCGAGACCGGCCAGGCCGACGAGCGAGAGCGCTTCTTCGACACGTTCGCCACGCTCGGCGCGCTTGATACCGCGCATCTCGAGCGGGAACGCCACGTTCGCGGCCACGCTCATGTGCGGCCACAGCGCGTAGTCCTGGAACACCATGCCGAGCGAACGACGCTCGGGCGCGTGGCAGACGCTGTCGCTCGCAACAACCGTGTCGTCGAAACGGATTTCGCCCCCAGTGGGGGCGAGCAGGCCGGCGAGCAGTTTGAGCAGGGTGCTCTTGCCGCAGCCCGAGGGGCCGAGCAGGGCGGTCGTGGTGCCGGCCGGGACATCGATATCGATGCCGTCGAGCACGCGCGTTGCACCGAAAGTCTGGTGCAACGCGCGCAGCGACACGGACACGCCCGACAGCGATGTGCCACCATGCGAAGCGCGAGTGTCGCTCGTCATCAGAACGTGTGCTTGATACCGGCCATCGTACCGAACTGGTTCTTGCCGGCGACCACGTTGGTGCCGAAACCGTTCAGACCGAGGTCGGACCCGTTGCGGTTCACGACATAGCCGAGGTTGACGTAGACGTCGGTACGCTTCGAGAAGCTGTAGTCGGCGCTGACCTGGAACGACAGCGGATCACGGTTCGTACCGTAGAAGTCCTGGTACATCGCCGTGGCCGACAGGTCGAGTGCCGGCGTGGCGTGCCACGTGGTACCCAGCCAGTAATAGCTCGAGGCTTCCACCGGGCTCTTGTTCAGGGCCGAGAGGTGGATCGCCTTGGCGTTCAGGTAGCGATAACCCACATACAGATCGACGCTTTGCAGCGAGTACTGCACAGCCGCGGCGATGCGACGATCCACGTTACCTTCAAAACCACCGACCTTCGAGGTCAGGGCCGCATTGGGCAGCGTGGAGCCGCCGTTCTTCTGGTCGTAGGCGATCACGAACGACAGCGGGCCGTTGGCGTAGCGCACGCCGGCGTCGATGACTTGCGCGCGACGGTTGTCGCCCGGCGTGGCGCTGCCGAAGCTCACGTCGTCGTAGCCCTTCGAGTACTGGACCATGCCTTCGAACGCACCGAGCTTGGCCGTATAGCGAAGGCTATTGTCCAGACGATCGGAGAACGCCGTGTCCTGCATCTTGATGGCGTACACGGCGTTGTTGAGCGGGTTGAACTTGCTCACCCAGTCAAGGAACACACCGCCCTGACGGCCGATCGTGAAGGTGCCGAACGAATTGTTCGACAAGCCGACATAGGCCAGACGACCGAACTCGCGGCCGCCCTGGAGCGATTGACCGTTACCGAGGTTGAAGCCGTTTTCCAGCAGGAACAGGGCCTTGTTGCCACCGCCGAGGTCTTCGGTGCCCTTGATGCCCCAGCGCGAACCGGCGAGGTTGCCCGAGGTGACACGAGTCAGGTTGACGGTGTTGCCGGCGGCGTTCTTGTCGGCGTTGGTGAGGAATTCGACGCCCGAGTCGATCAGCCCGTAGAGCTGAACGTTTGACTGGGCCAGAGCGGGCATGGGCAGGCAGCTGGCGAACGCCAGGCAGCACCCGGCCGCCGCGATGCGGAGGTTGGGTTTCATTACAAGGTCCTCTTTGGGATTAAATTGAGCCGCCAATGTAAGCGGCCAACATGTCGCGAACATGACAATCCATCGTCATCCAAAAAGAGACACTGCAATGCAAACGGCCGGCGAATCGCTCGCCGGCCGTGGGTTTGGGGTAAGAACGCGCTCGGAGGCGCGTTGCTGGATTGACTCGGGCGATGGGCGCGGCGATCAGCCCACGGAGGTGCCGGGAAGCGTGATGGTGAAGCGCGCGCCGCCGAGCGGAGACGTGTCGACGCCAACGTGTCCGCCATGCAGCAGTGCGATGCGTCGCACGATGGCCAGTCCCAGACCGAAGCCGCCCGTGGCGCGGTTGCGGCTGCTGTCGAGTCGGTGGAAGGGCTCGAAGATGCGTGCGCGCTCCGAGGCCGGCACGCCCTCGCCGTCATCATCGACATAGATCATGATGTTGCCGCCTTCGCTGGTTTTCGCGCCGCAGACGATGCGACGGGAGGTATGCCGTATCGCATTGTTGAGCAGATTTTGCACGGCACGCGCGAGTAGCTTGGGCTCGACTTCGACGCAATCGGCGCCGGGTTCGGCGGCGATATCGAGCGCAATCGAGCGTGCCGCCAGCGCTTCGGTGCAATTGGCCGCGAGGCTGTCGAACATCAGTCGTAGCGAGACGGCGTGCCGGGTCGGCGGCGCAGCGATCTGGTCCAGACGCGCCAGCGACAGCAGTTCGGTGACCAGTTCGTCGAGTTCGCGGATGTCGCCTTTGAGGGCGTTGATGCGCTCGTCGGCGTCGGGTTCATGGCGGCGCTGCTGAAGAATTTCCAGTCCGAAGTCGAGGCGCGCGATCGGCGTGCGCAACTCGTGCGATACCGCGTTGATCATGTCTTTCTGCGCCTTGATGGAGCGTTCGATGCGCTCGGCCATCGTGTTGAATACGCGCACGAGCGCCGTCAGGTTGGAGAAGCGAGAGACTTTCGCTCGTGAGTTGAAGTCGCCCTCCCCGAACCGGACCGCCGCGCGATTGAGCGACTGCAAGTCGGTCCAATACCATCGTACCCAGGTCAGCACCGCGATCAACATGAGCGCGGCGAGCAACGCGTAGGCGAGGTAATTGATCTGCTTCAGACTCAGGTCGGTGCCGCTTTCATACGAGAGCACCCAGTCGGAGTTGCGCAGCCGCACCGCGACGTGATCGCCCTCGGTATCGTTCACGATGGGCAGCCCGGCTTCTAGCTCCGGGCGCACGTATTCCCGCTCGAGCTTGAAGCCCTTGAGCGGCACGATCTCCATCTTGTCCTTGCCCTTGCTCTGGAATTCGGCAATGAACTCGGGCCACTTCGATTCGGGAATCTTCGCGAGCGACTCGTTGATGAGCCACACATACGCGCCCAACTGGGTCTGCGTGGAGCGGTTCATGAGGTCGTAGAACAGGTACCCGAAGGTGTGCTGGATGAGGAGAATCGCAGCGGCAAGCGAGATGCCGACCAGCAGATACAACTTGAAAAGAACGCGAAACATGGCTCAGCTCTCCCAGGCCGACGGGCTGAACAGATAGCCACGTCCCCAGACGGTTTTGATACGTTGCGGTTCACCGTCGGTGTCTTCGAAGCGCTTGCGCAACCGGTAAATGCCGACGTCGACCGTGCGGTCGATGCCATCGAATTCGATGCCGCGCAACTGTTGCAGGATCTCGTCGCGCGTGACCACACGCCCGGCGCCACGCGCGAGAATCAGCAGCAGGCTGAATTCGTTGGACTTCAGTTCGACAGGCGCGCCGCGCCAGAACACCATGCGATCGCGCGGCACGATGCGCAACAGCCCGAACGCCAGCCCGTCGTCGCCCTCGACTTCCACTTCGGCGAGCGGCACGGCGCGACGCAGCAACGCGCGCAGACGCGCGAGCAGCAAGCGTGGCTCGACCGGCTTTACCACGTAGTCGTCGGCGCCGACTTCCAAACCCGCAACCTGATCGTAAGTGTCCTCACGCGCGGTGAGGATGAGGATCGGCGTGGCGCTCACGGCGCGCAACTGGCGGCAGATCTCCATGCCGTCCATGCCGGGCAGCATCAGATCGAGCACCACGATGTCTGGTGAGAATGCGCGGAAGCGTTCCAAAGCGCGCGCGCCATTGGCAACAACCGATACTTCGAAGCGATAGGCGTGCAGATATTCCGTGACAAGCGCGGCCAGGCGCGCATCGTCTTCGACCAGCAAGACACGGTACATGGCCGTATTCCTTTCCTGTTGTGCTGTGCCGCGCAAGTTTGGCGGCACTCCCGTGAAGCGCATTCTACTGCCCCGGAGCCCCACCGGGCGGGCGTTTCAAACCTGCGAACAAATGAAAACATTTGTTCACAACTCTCCTAAATCAGGTAACAGCCACGCGGGCGCTTCACGCCTACCATGCGTTCACCTTGCGATCCATCCGCAGTTCGCAATTTCCTGACAACAGAACCGCCTCGTATCTTGTAGGAGTGCCATGAAAAGTCGCAACCCCCGCCACACGCACAACACCCGCCAGAATCGCCGTCTTCCCCGTCTTGCGGTAGCAAGCGCCGCGGGGCTGCTGCTGGCCTGTGCGGCCTCGCATGCCTTTGCGGTCGAGCCCGCCAGGTACAGCGGCATTCAGCCGGACCAGAGCCTGCCGTCGCAGACGCCGGAGAGCGGCTACGAATTCACGATTGGTGGCGGTGTCGGTGTCTCTCCGCGTTACATGGGTAGCGACGAGTATCGTGCCACGCCCGCCCTCAACCTCGCGCTGCAAACGCCCTATGGCGTGTTCGTCGGCCTGAGCGGTATCGGTTATCGACTCTCGTTGCCGGCCGGTTTCTTCCTGTCGGCCGCGCTCTCGTACGACGGTGGGCGAAAGGACAGAGCCAAGGGGCTCGACTCCGGCTCGGACAAGTTGCGCGGCATGGGCGACATCAAGGGGTCTGTGTTCACCACGTTGCAGGCCGGTTACGCCATCGGCGATCTGGCCGTCGTGAGCGTAGCGACGGATGTTCCGCTGACCAATCGCGATCGCGGCAACGTCTATCGCTTCGCCGTGGACAGCGTGCTCTTCAAGTCGGCCAGCGACTCGGTCGGGGTGGGCGCGACGGCGCACTTTGCGAGCGGCAAATACGCGCAGACCTATTTCGGGGTGACGGCGAACCAGAGCCTGAATTCGGGCTATCGCCAGTACGCGGTGGGCGGCGGCCTTTACGGCGTCAGCCTGACGGCGAACTGGACGCACAAGTTCACCAAACACTGGAGCACCACGGTGGCCGGCGGCGTCATGCGCTACACGGGCAATGCGTCGAAGAGCCCCATCGTATTCAACAAGACCAACTATCAGGTCGCTGCAACGCTCGACTACACGTTCTGACGAACGCGTTGCAGTTCTGTTTTTCTGCGAGGCCATTGCCATGCGAATTCTCGTCACCGGCAGTACCGGTTTTGTGGGCGGCGCCGTTGTCGCCCAGCTTCTCAAGGATGGTTTCGCGCCGTCGTTGTTGCTTCTCGTTCGGGCGCGTACCAGCAGCGATGGTCTCGCCCGCGTGCGTGCCGCGATGGATCGTTTTCGGGTCGCGCCGGTCCACCGGCTGGCGCTCACCGAAGCCAACATCGTGTGCGGCGACCTTGCGCAGCCGGTGTCGTTCGAAGACGATCCGCGCATGCGCAGCGTCACGCATGTCATCCACGCGGGGGCGATCGCGACCTTCTCCGCGCACCCTCAACTCGACGCGGTCAATGTGACCGGCACGCTGGCGCTCGCACGTGCGGTCGCCGCGTCGCCGGTGCTCGAGCGCTTCGTGCACGTTGGCACAGCCATGGCGTGCGGCGATTCGCTCTCGGGGCTCGTGCGCGAATCGCACGATCTGGCGTTTTCGGACCATCAGGTCGTGCCTTACACGGCATCGAAAGCCGAAGCCGAGCGACGCTTGCGCAGCGAGTGGCCGGGCTTGCCGCTGGTGATTGCGCGACCCTCCATCGTCGTGGGTCATACGCGCCTCGGTTGCGAGCCCTCCGGCAGCATCTTCTGGATGTTCCGCATGGTGCAGTTGCTCGGTGCGTTCACGTGCGGTCTCGACGATCGGCTCGATGTGGTGCCTGTCGATTTCTGCGCCGACGCGCTGATCGATCTCGCGTTCCTGCCGCACTTGCGACACGACCTGTATCACGTGTCGGCCGGGGAGGGCAGCGCGCGCACGATTCGCCAGATCGAGGCGGCGCTTGCGAAGGCGCGCGGCGTCGCGCCGCTGGGCGAGCGTTTTCGTCACATCGGGGAGGCCGAGATTGCGCGCCTGACGCCTGCGCTGGCGCATCAGTTGGGGCATGGCAATAGTCGTCTGATGGCCAAGGCGTTGCGTCGATACGGTGCGTTCGCGGCGCTCGATTATGTGTTCGACAACCGTCGTCTGCTGTCTGAAGGAACGCCTCCGCCGCCGCCCGTCACTGATTATCTGGAGGTTTGCGTGCGTTCTTCGGAAGCGACTTCAGTCGCAGAACAAATGGCATGGGATTTCAAATGAGGCGGTAGGAGACCGGCCTGACGCGTCGGTTCGGCGCGTGTTGCGACGAGTGCCGTGCGGCGTACGATGGGGTCGCTGTCGCGTGTCACCGCACCGCCGCCGGACCGGCGGCGTCCCCTGCGAAGCATTGGGCGAGAAAGCGTTCCGTGGGACGTGACAGGGCGTCGGCGTGCGGCACGAGCGCGGTGAGCAAGCGCTTGAGGCCGTGCGGCGGATCGATGCGGACCGAGGCGAGCGCGGCATCTTCATGACGCATCGACATCGCCGAGACGAAGCCCACACCCATGCCCGCTCGCACCGCTTCCTTGATACTCTCGACCCCGGCCAATTCCAGCGCCACGCGCGGCGTGAGCCCGGCGACCGAGAACGCGCGGGCCACCAGCGCCCGTACCCCGGAACCCGGTTCGCGCAGTATCAACGGGTATTCGGCGATGGCCTGCAATGACGCCCCTTCCGGATGCTGGGCAAGCGGGTGGTCGACGCGCGCAATGGCAACCACTTCGTCATCGCGCCAGGGACGCACCGCGATCTCCGGCGACAGGCCCGGCGGCACCGCCCCCTCAATAAACGCCACGTCGAGACGGTCGAGCTGCGCCACGATTTCGCTGGTGTTGCCGTCGACGATATGCAAGGCGACCGCGGGATAGCGTTGATGGAATTCTGCGATCACGTACGGCAGCAGGTAGCTGGCTGGCGTGGTACTCGCACCGATGCGCAACGCGCCGGTTTCCATGCCCCGCAGGCCGTCGCGCAGCGCGAGCGCCTGACGGTAGTCCTGCCGCAGTTTGTTGGCGTACACGGCGACTTGCTCGCCGACGGCCGTCAACCGGATACCGCGTCCGTCTCGCCGGTACAGCGGCTCGCCAAACGACTCCTGCAATAACCGCAATTGTCCTGAGACGGCAGGCTGCGACAGGTGCAGCGCTTGCGCCGCGTGGCTGATGTTGCCCAGTTCGGCGACCGTCGCGAAGGTCAGCAATTGGTCAGGCGTCATGTCGAATTCATCG
Source organism: Pandoraea sp. (assembly GCA_031291335.1). Lineage (GTDB taxonomy): Bacteria > Pseudomonadota > Gammaproteobacteria > Burkholderiales > Burkholderiaceae > Pandoraea. The sequence continues at coordinate 17,801 of JARLJF010000056.1, forward strand.
GCTATGGTGATGATTGGCTCTCATCATAGCCATTATTCGGATGATTGACTCGACGTTCCGTTGAGGTGTTGCGAGGCGATGAGGGCTTCGACCGTCTGCCAGTCAGGCGCGTGGGCGCCGGTGCGGGTGCAGGCGAGGGCTGCGGCGGCCGCTGCGCGGCGCAAGTGAGCGTCAAGGGGCGCTTTGGGGTCGCGCGACAGACTAGCAAGCCAGCCGCCGATGGCCGCATCGCCCGCGCCAACGGTGTCAGCCACATCGACGGCGTACGCCGGCTGGACGAGCGCCGTGCCGTCGGGCAGCAGTAGCCGCATGCCGTGCTCGCCGTCCGTCAGCAATAGTGCCGCTTGAGGCGCGATACGCCGCACCTCTGCCAGCGCATCGACGTCGGGCCTTCCCGGGTAGAGCCCGCGCAGGTCTTCCACAGAGAGCTTCAGCCAGGTGGCGAGCTTCGCCATCCGCGTGAAAGTGGCGAGGTAACCGGGGCCCATCAGATTGCGCAGGTTCGGATCGAAGCTGATGGCAACGCCGCGTGCATGCAACTGCGCTGCCAGCGACAGCAGGGTGCTCGCCAGCGGTTCTCGAACGAGGCTGATGCAGCCGAAATGTGCCACGCGAGCGGCGTCCTGCCAGCCGGGCGGCAGAGCGTCGGGGTTGAAGGCAAGATCGGCGGCACCGTCCCCCAGAAAGAAGTACGCGGGCGGATCGTGACGATGCACGACCGCCACGAGCGGTGGGGCATCGACCGGCTGCAAATAGCGGTCGTCGAGACCGGCGTCCCGGGAGAGCGCGAGCAGCTCGGTGCCGAATGGTGCATGGGTACTGATCGCACCGCCATAGCCCGTTGGCACGCCCATCGCCGCACTCACGCGCGCGACGTTCCAGCACGCACCGCCCGCGCGACTCACCCACTGTCGGCCATCGCCGCCGGGTTGGCGAATCAGATCGGTAAGGGCTTCGCCGAAGACGAGCAAGGCGGGCAGGGGCATGAGGTGACGACCGTGTGCAGGGTGACGAGGCCGTCAGCATACCTGTTGCCGGTGCGCTTCGGACACCCGGCGTGTTGCGTGGTGTCGGCGTTAGCGGCTGCGCAGCAGGAGCGCGATGCCGGCGGCCAGTACCACGAGATTGACCACCTTCACGAACTGCTGACGTGAGAGTTTCAGGGTGATGTGCTTGCCGAGCCACATGCCGACGATCATCGCCGGCACCAGCGACGCCGCGCTCACCAGCATCGACAGGTTGGCGTAGACCCCGGCGAACAGGAACAGCGTGGCGCGCGCCAGGGTGCTGAAACCGATGAGCGTCGCCTGCGTCACCCGTATGGCTTCTACGCGCTCGAGGCGGCTCGTCAGGTAGATCGCGTAGATGAATCCACCGCTGCCGAACATGGCTCCGAACATGCCGCCCAGGGCGCCGAACGGAATCGCCCACGCCTGCGACAAACGCGATTTCGCGCGTGGCCCGATCAGCGAAAATACGGCATAGCCGCAGATGAACCACGCCAGTGCGCGCAACAGGACTTCGGGTTGCAACCGCAATAACAGCGCGGCGCCCGCGAGACTTCCGACGACGATGGCCGGCAGCAGACGACGCAGCTCGCCGACGTCTGCCGCACGCGCGTTGCGCACGACGTTGCCCGAGGCCGCGCCGAAGTCGAGCAACGCCAGCATCGGTACGATCTGCGCCACCGGTATCGCATAGGCGAGCACAGGACTCGCGACGAGCGCAGTGCCGAAGCCTGCAATGCCGAAGATCACATAGGCGACGACGAGCGCTGCGCTCATCAGCAACCAGTGGCCCGGTGCGGGGAGGGCGGCGACAAGCGTGTCGAGGAGTGGCTGGGATAGCGTCGAGAGCATGGTGGCAGGCGGAGCGAGGCGAAGGTGAGACGAAAGCGAGGCCGGAACGAGACCAGAGCAAAAAGGGGCTCGGAGGACCAGAGCGCTGGCGGAGCGCGCAGGCAGTGCGCACGTTTTCCGTCAGCATAGGGCCGCGTGCCGGGGCCGCGCCAATATAGAATGTGGCGATATTCGATCTCGAAACGGCATGGTCATGGTGTCGCTGCGGCAGTTGCGGTATTTCCTGGAGGTGGTCGACGCCGGCGGATTCAGTGCGGCGGCCGAACGTCTGTTCGTCGCGCAGTCGGCGCTGAGCCGTCAGATTTCGGAGCTCGAGCGCGAATTGCAGGCGGTCTTGCTCGAGCGCTCGTCGAAAGGCGTGACGCTCACGCCCGCCGGTCGAACGTTCGTGAACGAGGCGCGACGCGTGCTCACCGAACTCGAAGGGTCGGTGGCGCTCACGCGCAGTGTGGCGCGTGGGGAGCAGGGTACCGTCCGGCTCGCGCATTCCAGCTCGGTGCCGTTCGCCGGCGCATTGCCCGCCGCGTTGTACGCGCATCTTCAGGCCCATCCCGGGGTGAGTGTCGATGTCTCGACACTGTCCTCCGAACAGCAGCAGGACGAAATCGAAGCTGGCCGAATCGATCTGGGGCTGGTGCGGCTGCCGGTGTTGCGTCCGGCGCCCTCACTCGTTTGTGAAACGATTGCGCTGGAGCGGTTGCTGCTGCTCGTGCCACAGGGGCATGCACTGGCCGGGAAGGCATCGATGAGTGTGGCGGCGCTGGCCGCCGAACCGTTTGTCTCGTTGCCGCACCGTGAGCGCGGTGGCCTGAGCTATCGGGTTGCGCAGTTGTGTCAGCAGCATGGCTTCTTCCCGAAGGCCGCTGTCGCGACGTCGCGCAAGGCGACGCTCGTCAATCTGGTGGCGGCGGGATTCGGCGTAGCCATCGTGCCGCAGAGCCTGGCCTTACTTGCTGGGCCGCACGTGCACCGCGTGGCCCTCGAAGACGCGAACGCCGACAGCGAAATCGCATTGCTGCACCGTCGCGACGCGAGTGGGCTGGCCATTGCCGTGGGGCAGGCGCTGCGTGCCGCTATGGGCGCTTCGGCGTCTGCCAGCGGCGCTGCCGGGCAGTAAGTCCCAAGTAAGCCGTGCGTGAGAGGGTGGCCCCATAAAGTCGGGAAGCCGGGAGGCTGAAACGGTGTGGGCAGTCGGGGCGGCGATAAGTGACAGGCGATAAGCGATAAGCGAAGAAACCCTCAAGTCAGCCGTTTTTTCTCCCGTTATACTTTTCGACACATCAGCGTGCGGCGCGAACGTCTTTCCGGCGTTTTTGGCAGTTCCGGCGGATGTCGCGCCCTCGTCATAACAAGCAGATCAGAAATGCGAGGAGACCGACGATGGGGCTATTCACGCGCACAAGGGGAGCGGCGCAGAGCGTCAATATCATGAACGAGGTGGCCGACAATGCCGGCACCCTCGGCGTTGAATTGTGCGATATCGCCGGTAACGTCGACGAAATCGCCGTTCGAATCAAGCGTCAGGCCGAAGTGTTTCAGGCGCTTCGCCAGTCCGCCACCGACACCAGCGAAGGCAATCAACGCATCGCGAGCGCCGCACGTGAGGCGCGCGATGTCGCCGATCGTGCGAGCGCGGAGATTTCCGCCTCGCGTGGTGCGGCAGACGCATCGCTTGCCTCCATCCACGGCCTCGTGGAAGGGGTATCCGGCATGGCCGGCGAGATCGCCGGGCTGCGCGACGCGCTCGATCATGTTGGGAAAGTGGCCGAAGGCATTTCCGTCATTGCCCGTCAAACCAATCTGCTGGCACTCAACGCGGCGATCGAAGCCGCACGTGCGGGCGCTGCCGGGCGCAGCTTCGCCGTGGTTGCCACCGAGGTGAAATTGCTCGCCAGCAAGACAGCGGAGGCGACGCAGCAGATCGAGCACACGCTCGCCGCGCTGGGCGAGCGTACCGAACGTCTGATGCGCGAGAGCAATGCCAACGTCGCTCGCGCCAACGACGCCCGGGAAGGCACTCGCGCCATTGCGAATGTGATCGAGACGGCCGGCACGGCACTCGACACGTTCGATCGTCAGGCCGGGCAAATCGCCGAGGTCAGCGAGGCCATCGAAAACGAGTGCACGACGCTCGCCGCACATGTCGATGAAATGGCAGACGGCGTCTCGCATTCGGCCGAACACGTCGAAAGTGCGCGCGAGCGCATCAACGGACTGCTGGCCGTATCGGAGCACTTGATCGGTCTGATCGCCGAAGCCGACGTCGAGACGGAAGACACGCCCTTCATTCGCGCCGTGCGCCGGGCAGCCAAGCAGGTGGGAGAGAGCTTCGAGGCGGCGCTGGCCAAGGGCAAGATCAGCGAGCAGGAGTTGTTCGACCGTCGCTACGAGCCGATTCCGGGATCGAACCCGCAGCAGTTGATGGCGCGCTTCACGCGCTTTACCGACGAGACGCTGCCGGCCATTCAGGAACCGCTGCTCGGACTCAACGAGCGCATCACCTTCTGCGCTGCGGTCGACGAGAACGGCTACCTACCGACGCACAACCGCAAGTTCTCGCAGTCACCGACCAACGACCCCGTGTGGAACGCTGCGCACTGCCGCAACCGGCGTCTGTTCAACGACCGAACGGGCGCGGCGGCCGGGAGCAACACCAAGCCGTTGCTGCTGCAGACGTACCGGCGCGACATGGGCGGCGGAGAGTTCGTTGTCATGAAAGACGCCTCCGCACCGATCTATGTGAACGGCCGTCACTGGGGCGGTTTCCGGATTGCTTATCGGGTCGCCCGCTAAGCAGGCGTTGCGGTTCATCCGCTGAAAAACAAAGCGCCACCGACTTCGCAGTCGGTGGCGCTTTGTGCGTCTCAGTGGCCGGTCTTTACCGGCCGTCGATCAATAGCGATACCAGCGGCCGTGGCGCCAGTAGCCATGACCATAGCCACCATAGTACGGACGGCCGTAATAGACCGGCGGCGGTGCGCCGTAGTACACCGGCGCAGGCGCGACATAGACGGGAGGCGGGGCGACATAGACCGGCGGAGGCGGCGCCACGTACACCGGGGCCGGAGCATATACCGGGCCGGGCACGACCAGCGGTACGCCAATACCGATACCGACCGAGACGTGAGCCTGCGCCGTCCCGATCGCACCCGCGGCGAGCGCGATCCCGGCGATGGCGAGGGCGGCAAACTTGGTTTTCATGACATTTTCTCCTGCGGACTTGGCAGCGTACTGATGACAGCGCTCGGACGGCACCATGCCGTTCGACGCGCCTGGTGCCCGCCGGCACCCTGGTTCGTCAGATTCGTTGACTTAACTTTACTGAAGTTCCGAAACGCGGGCGTGGCGCAATTGTTGCAAAGTATGCGCATTGACACGGCATAGGGAACGTTCGGGCGTAGAAAAGCGGCCGCCAAACGTGTAAATCAGGCCCCTATTCTATTCAGAATCAACGATTTGCGCTGGTTTCGGTTGACACGCCAAGGGGTGGCGTCCGCGTGAGGGCATGCCGCTCAGAGCGACACTTGTTACATTCATTTACATGGGGGCTGGCCGCGTGTGGCACAAAAACAGCGGCGGACGCCGTGTTCGCGACATCCGCCTGCTGCCGGCGTCTCTTAACTCCTCAAGACACCGTCTCCTCCCTGCGATACCAGATCGGCTTTGCCGTTGGTCTTGCTTTTGGGCAATCGCCGCGCTTATTGGTTGAAGCGCGCCTTCGCGTCAGCCACGCAAGTGTCCTTGCTGTTGCCGGTCAGGCTGTCGCAACGCTCGAGCGCGGCCTTGTACTGAGCCTTGTTCGCGTCGGCATTGGCATCCTGGCGTGCGGCCATGGTGTCCTTCGACGATTCACGGCTCGTGCGCATGACCTTGGCGTCGCCATAGGCCTTCGTCTTGGCGGCGTCGGCGTCCTTCACGCAGACATCCTTCTCATTGCCCTTCTTGTCGTCGCAACGCAGCTTGGCGACGCTGTAGTCGGCGTCGGCCTTGGCAACCGCAGCGTCGTAGCGGGCCTTGGGCGTTTGCTTGTAGTCGGCTTCCGCGTTGGCCTTGGCAACCTTCTCGTTGCCCTTGGCGTTCTCGACGCAGACCTTCTTCGCGTTGTCCTTGAGATCTTCGCAGCGTGCCACCGATGCCTTGTAGTCGGCCTCGGCGGATTTTTGCGCGGCGTCGTAACGATCCTTGGTCGCGGCGTCGGCCGCGTTGGCTGCCGTGGTTCCCATCATTCCCGCAGCACCCGCTGCAAGGCAAGCGCACGTCAGGAATTTCATGGCGATTCGATGTGACATCTCAAAGTCCTCCTTTGGGCTGACATTGGAACGAGCATGAGGCGCGATGCCGGTGCATCGCGCGTCAGGGGGCAGTGTTCTGGCGGTGTGCCGCGTTACTTGTTGCGGTCAGCCGCGCCTTGAATGGCCTCGCCGCCCTTTTCGACGTCCTGGCCCGCGCCGTGAATGGTGTTGCAACCGGCGAGACCCAGCGCGAAGCCGGAGAGCAGTGCAATGGCGATCAATCGTTTCATTTTGATTTCTCCGTTGAGAGATGATGTCGTCCGAGGCGCCGGAAAAGCGCGAGGAAGAGGGGGCGCCCGCCTCCCGGCGGGCATGGCGAGAACCGCTTACCAGAGCTTGTGCTGGTTGTTCCAGGTGTCGACTTCGCGCTCGGCATCGGCCTTGGCCTTGCCGTAGCGTTCCTGAATCACGCCCACGAACTTGTCGCGGTTACCTTCGACCTTGAGCAGGTCGTCGTCAGTCAGGTTGCCCCATTGCTTCTTTGCTTCGCCCTTGAGCTGGTTCCACTTGCCCTTGATCAGATCCGAGTTCATAGCAACTCCTTAATGTTTGGGTTCAGGTGTCTTCGTGCTACAGCACGCACAGCATCGCGCGTCGTTACTGCGTCATTACCGCGCCATTGGGCGGCAAGTGATTCCATGGTAGGGAGTGCGAAACGTTCGCGCTGTCAGCCGCGTCATCGTCGCGGTGTAGGCGGAGTCGGGTTGCGCTGTCAGCGCATTCCGACGGGCGGGCTGGGATGCTGGGGCGTGTGGGGCGTGTCGGGGGTGTCGGGCGAATCAGGAGATTCGCTGGCGTCGTGGCTGGGCTTTGGGCTCACGCCCGCGTGCGGGGCGGTGCTTTCGGTGACTTCCGTTGCGATATCGGGCGCATCTGCCGGATTGCACAGCGGCAGCACGACCTGAATCTCGGTGCCGAGCCGCTGCGGCAGCGAATGGATATCGATGCGTCCGCCCTTGGCCGAGACACGCTGGCGCATGCCGAACAGGCCATGCGTCTTGGTTTTGTTGAATTGATCGGGGGTGAGGCCGATGCCGTTGTCGATGACCTCCAGGCGTACACGCTGATCGTCGCACGCGAGCGCGACACGCACTGCCGTAGCCCGAGCGTACTTGCCCGCGTTCGTGAGCGACTCTTGCGCAACGCGGAAGAGCACGATGGCGGTCGACTCGGGCAATGCGAAGTCTTCTTCCGGCAGATCGAGGTCGAGTTGCCAGTGTTGCTGATCGGCGGTTTCCTCGGCCAGCGAGCGCAACGCGGTGACGAGACCGAAGTTGATCAGCACGGTGGGGCGCAGATTTTCGATGATGCGGCGCTTCGTCTGAATGCCGGAGTCAAGATTGCGTTGCGCCCGGGCGAGCTTCTCGGCGATGACCGGATCGGCATTGCGCAGCTTGTGGTGTGCCCAGGTGACGTCCATCTTGCAGGCGGTGAGAATCGCCCCGAGTTCGTCGTGCAACTCGCGCGACAAACGTGTCTTCTCATCTTCACTGACGTTCTGCAAGTGGGTGGCCAACTCATCGAGTTGTTCCGTGCGTTCGCGCACAAGTCGATCCAGATGCGTTTGCTGTTCGCGCAATTGGTCGCGTGCCAACTGTTCCTGCCGCATCTGTTTGCCGAGCGTGCGAAACAACAGAATGAACAGCAGGATGGTGAGCACGGAGAGGGCGCCGGCACTCACCGCCGAGATCGCCTGATCGAAGCGCCCGTCGTCCTGCGCGGTGCGCGCGCGCGCCAGCTCGCGGTTATAGAGATCGGTGATGCCGTTCTGCACGGGCTCCATCGTGCCGATGCCGAGATTGGCCGGCGCGAGCGCCTCTTCGAGGTTCATTTCGCCTTGTTTGACCGCCGCCCGCGCCGTTTCCATGGCGGTAATGCGTTGCGAGAACAACGTCATGACATTGGCAAAATCCCTCGTTGCCTGCGTGTCGCCGACATCTTCGTAGTGCTGGATGATGAGTGCCGAGAGATCACGAATGCGACGCACGGCCGACAGATAGGGATCGAGATAGATCGCATTGTTCGTGAGCAGGTAGCCGCGCTGGCTAGCGACCACGGTGGAGGTGCGCGCCATGATCTCGTTGAGTTCATTGGCTGCCGTCATGGCCTGCAGGGCGGCTTCGTAGGTGGAAGCGAGACGGCGGTGCGCCGACTCCAGCCCGATCAGGCTCCCGACCGTGATGAGGATCGCGGCAATCATGGCGATGATCCAGCTTCGGCGGCGCAGCCAGGACGTAAACAATCGGGGCATGGGGGGCTTGTTGGGTGGTTTCGAGGTGATCCGGCAAGGAGTACCGCAGATAAGACGCGCTTTGATCATAAGTCGAAATTCGCGTCATTTCGGGAATTGTCAGCGAATTCCTACGCAAAAACCAGCGCCGCCCGGGCAGTGCGGCCGACGCGGTTTCCCTACCATACACTCAGCGCCCGATAGTTTGCGTCGCAGTGTGTAACACGATGTCACGCTTTTCGGGTGCGAGGAATGTCTCCGGGAATTGACGCATTAAACCAAGGAGAGCGCTATGTTGAAGTGGGCTTTGTTATTTGCAGTCATCTCGATCGTGGCCGGCCTGTTGGGCTTCACCGGGATCGCTGCGGGTGCTGCCGGGATCGCGAAGATTCTTTTTGTGCTGTTCCTGGTGCTGTTCGTGATCTTCCTGCTGCTTGGACTGACCGTCGCCAAGAAGATCGTCGATTAGACGGTGCGCTGCGGCGCGGGACATGGTCTCGCGCCGCAGCGAATCCGTGATGTGTGCGCCATGCCGCCTCACGGGCCGTTCCCATTCAAGGAGGTTGCGATGCTTCACTATGCTGTCGTTTTTTTCGTGATCGCGTTGATCGCCGCAGTTTTCGGCTTCACGGGAATTGCTGCCGGCGCGGCCGAGATCGCGAAGATCCTGTTCTTCATCTTCCTGGTGATCTTTTTGGTCACGCTGCTCTTTGGGGTGGTCCGACGATAGACGCACGCGGCGCGCCCGGGGCGGGTGGGGGCGGTCTGATCCGTCCCACGATCCGCCCCGGGGTGTTGTCGCACAGCGCGTGTCAACCGCTCCTGTCCCCGCCAAACCCAACGTAGGAGGTCACTCATGCAAACCGCCAAGCACGCCAAGCAGCCTGCCAAGACTCATCGCCAGCCCGCGACGAAAGGCAACGGTCACAGCAAGCACGCGGGTGATGACTTTGAGATTGACGTTCGTGCGCTGCGTGAGCGTGCCCGTGAGCATCTCGACGAAGGTGCTGTCACGGAAGACTATCGCGCCGACCGCGATGCGGTCGTGCACATGCTTAACGACGCACTGGCCACCGAGCTGGTGTGCGTGCTGCGCTACAAGCGCCACCATTTCATGGCCAGCGGCATTCATGCCGAGCCGGTCGCGGCCGAGTTCGCCGAACACGCCGCACAGGAGCTGGAGCACGCAGATCGCCTTGCGACGCGTATCGTGCAACTGGGCGGTGAACCCGATTTCGCACCCGACGGGCTGTCGGCTCGCAGCCATGCGGAGTACGTCACGGGGAACAATTTACGGGAGATGATTCGCGAAAATCTCGTCGCAGAGCGTATTGCGATTGAGAGTTATCGCGAGATGATTCATTATTTGGGCGACCGGGATACCACAACTCGTCGCATGCTCGAGGAAATTCTGGCAGTCGAGGAAGAGCATGCCGACGATATGCGGGACCTGCTCGACCGGGAGTAGCGGTCATGGCCCGTGTTTCCCAACCATGCGGGCGCCGCCCCCCGGCTGATGGGGACAGTCTCTGGAGCTTAGATGTCACTGACAATAAAAATTCTGATTGCCGACGACCACGCGATCGTGCGAACTGGCTTCAAGCAATTCATCGCCGACGAGTCGGACATGGAAGTGCTCGGCGAGGCGGCGAGCGGCGACGAAGTGATTCGTGCCGTGCGCGAGTCGGCATTCGATGTCGTGATGTTGGATATCGCCATGCCTGACAAGAACGGCATCGATACCCTGCGTGTGATCAAGCAATTGCGTCCTGAGCAGGGGGTGCTGTTCCTGTCGACCTATCCGGAAGCGCAGTACGCGGTCAATTTGCTGCGCGCCGGGGCGAATGGCTATCTGATGAAGGATGCGCCGCCCGAAGAGATCATCCGGGCGATTCGGACGGTGGCGCGTGGCCATCGTTACGTCAGTGAAGTGACGGCCGATCTGCTCGCGCAGAAGCTGGATCAGCCGATCGACGAGCCGATGCACGAACAACTCTCGGAGCGCGAGTTCCAGGTGTTCTGCAAGCTCGCGCAGGGGCGCACGCCCACGGAAATCGCCGATGAGCTGCATCTGTCGGTGAAGACCGTCAGCACGTATCGCGCGCGCGTGCTGGAAAAGATGCATTTGAAAACCAATGCCGACCTGACGCTTTATGCGCTCAAGAACGGACTGATTAGCTGATAAAGAAGAGAGGCTTGTGATGTCAACCGGGAACGCGGCAACGCATACGGGGTCCCGTTTGCCCCTCAAGGTGCTGTTGATCGAAGACTCGGCGGTGATTCGCGAGAGCCTGTCCGAAGCGCTCGGCTCGACCGGGATGCTCCAGGTGGCGGGTGTGGCGGAGACTGCTGACGACGCGGTTCGCACGCTCCAGGAAGATTCGTTCGACGCCGTCATCGTCGATATTCAACTGCGGCGCGGCTCGGGCATGGACGTGCTGTCGTACCTGCACGACGCCGGCTTGTTGCCGCAGCTCATGGCCATCGTCCTGACGAACTACGCATTGGCGACGTATCGCAAACGCTGTCAGCAGTTAGGCGTGCAGTACTTCTTCGATAAATCCCTCGAATTCGATCGTGTGATCGAAGTGCTCGACGACTTTGCCTCCAGCCGCCAGGCCTGAAATTCCCCCTTCGCCGGATCGCTCCGGCGCATTGAGCCCATCCCTCCCTCAATTCCCACTCGGTGGGAATTGATTCCCGATTAGCGAAATCACCTCACTTTTTCTCATTTGAGAGGGCGGGCTTACTGCCGTGTGCCCGTTTCGTGCTGCATAGCGGCATGAGGTGACGTGCGCTCGTTGCGACGTTTCGAGATATCGGAAACTTCAGTTGAAATTCAGTATAAAGAGATCAAATTTTATTATTTTCAACTATTTAGGTGCATGGGCTAGAATGTCGCCTTTGCGCTATATACCGAGTCAAGGCGGCGGCACTGCGGGCAATTTCAGCAGTGGGGCTGCCATTTTTTTGCATGATCGAACTCCAGAACATTACCCAGCGCTTCGCTGGACCCAAGGGGCCGATCGACGCGCTTTCGAACATCAGCCTGTCGATCGAGCGCGGCGAAGTTTTCGGCATTATTGGCCGAAGCGGCGCCGGCAAGAGCACGCTTGTGCGTGTGATCAATCTGCTCAATCGCCCGAGCGATGGAACCGTGCGTGTGGACGGACAGGATCTGACGTCGTTGTCGTCGGACGACCTGCGTCGGGCGCGCCGTCGCATCGGCATGATCTTCCAGCACTTCAACTTGCTCAGCTCGCGCACCGTGTACGACAACGTGGCGCTGCCGCTGGAGCTGGCGGGCCTGTCGGCCGCGGAGATTCGTGCGAAGGTGCTGCCGCTGCTCGAACTCGTGGGCCTGACGGCACAGAAGGATCGCTATCCGTCGCAGATTTCCGGTGGTCAGAAGCAGCGCGTGGGCATCGCCCGTGCGCTGGCAAGCGAGCCGCAGGTGTTGCTGTCGGATGAAGCGACGTCGGCACTCGATCCCGAGACAACGCGCTCGATTCTCGACCTGCTCAAGCGTATCAATCGCGAACTGGGCCTGACCGTCGTGCTGATTACGCACCAGATGGACGTCATCAAGCAGGTGTGCGATCGCGTCGCCGTGCTCGACGCGGGCCGCGTCGTCGAACAGGGTCGCGTAATCGACGTGTTCCTGCGTCCGCGCCACGAAGTCACGCGCGCGCTGATTGGCGACGTGATTTCGCAGGAATTGCCCGCAGGCGTTCGCGAGCGTGTCGCATCGCGTCTCGGTAACGGCCACGATCATCTGTATCGACTGGCGTTCTCCGGGGCGGGCGTGGATCAGCCGCTGCTCTCCGAGGCGATTCGCCGTTACGAACTCGATTTCAATATCCTGCATGGCCAGATCGACGAGATCCAGGGGCAGGCATTCGGATCGCTCGCCGTGCTGGCGGGCGGCACCCCGGCCCGCGTGGCCGAAGCCATGGCGTTCCTCGCCAGTCAGGGCGTTGTCGTAGAGGAGCTGAGCCATGTGGAGTGAAATGTTCGATCTGTTTGTCTCCTCGTTCTGGGAGACGCTCATCATGGTCGGGATTTCCGGCGTGATCGGTGCCGTCGTTGGCGTGCCGCTCGGCGTGCTGCTGTATCTGACGGACCGCAATGGCGTGTTGCAGAACCTGCCGACCAATCGCATCGTCGGCATCATCGTCAATGCCGTGCGTTCGACGCCGTTCATCATCTTGCTAGTGGCGGTGATTCCGTTCACCCGCCTGATCGTCGGTTCGTCCATCGGCACGATGGCTGCCGTGGTGCCGCTGACCATCGCGGCTGCCCCGTTCGTGGCGCGTCTGGTGGAGACGGCACTGCGCGAGGTAGATCGCGGACTGATCGAGGCCGCCCAGTCGATGGGGGCGACGACCGGTCAGATCGTCATGAAGGTGCTGTTGCCTGAGGCACTGCCCGGAATCGTGGCGGGCCTGACCATCACATTCGTCAGCCTGGTCGGTTACTCGGCAATGGCCGGCGCCATTGGTGGCGGCGGTCTGGGCGATCTGGGCATTCGTTACGGTTATCAGCGCTTCCTGCCGGAAGTCATGATCACCGTCGTACTGATTCTGATTGTCTTCGTGCAACTGGTGCAGACGTTCGGCGACTGGCTGGTGCGTCGCCTGAGCCATAAATAACGCCCCATATAACAACGTCGCCGGCGAACCGGCACTTCACACACACGCGAGGTTTTCTATGCAACGTCGTACGATTTTCAAGCTGCTGGCCGGTGTTGGCGCCGCCACGGTTTTCGCCACGCAATTCGCAGCGCCTGCCGCCGCAGCCGATGCCATCAATCTGAAGGTCGGTGTCACGGGCGGCCCGCACGCTCAGATTTTCGATGAAGTGAAGAAAGTTGCGGCCAAGGACGGTCTGAACATCAAGGTCATCGAATTCAGCGACTACGTGCAGCCGAACGCCGCACTGTCGTCGGGCGATCTGGACGTGAACAGCTACCAGCATCAACCGTACCTCGACGCGCAAGTGAAGGATCGTGGCTACAAGCTCGAGTCGATCGCCAAGACGGTGATCTTCCCGATGGGCATCTACTCGAAGAAGCTCAAGTCGTTGGCCGATCTGAAGACGGGCGACAAGGTGTCGCTGCCGAACGACCCGACCAACGGCGGCCGTGCACTGCTGTTGCTGCAAAAGCAGGGTCTGCTCAAGCTGCGTGCTGATGCGGGTCTGAAGGCAACGCCGCTCGACGTGGTCGAGAACCCGAAGAAGCTCAAGTTCGTGGAACTGGATGCCGCTCAACTGCCGCGCTCGCTCGACGACGTGGCCGTGGCCGTCATCAACACCAACTTCGCGATGGAAGCCGGTCTGAATCCGAAGCGTGATTCGCTCGCGATCGAAGATGCCAATGGCCCGTACGCCAACGTGCTCGTCATTCGCACGGCAGACAAGAACAAGCCTTGGGTGGCCAAGCTGATCAAGGCTTACCACTCGCCGGAAGTGAAGGCCTTCATCGAGCAGAAGTTCGGCGGCTCGGTCGTGACCGCCTGGTAAGTTTCGGGCAGGCGCTCCGGTTGGTGGAGCCCTCCCAAAAAACGGCAACGCTTCGCGGCGTTGCCGTTTTTTTTCGTCCTCGTGCCGGAGCGGCGTATCTGGTTGGATGTGAGAATTCTCGCCACGCGAGATGCCGGGGTTCGCGCCGTTCGGTGGTGTGTGGCAATTCTGGCACTGTCACGGTTCTGTCAAATAACGGCGATAGCCTGAGTGCCAAGAAAAGAGGGTGCCTGCGGGCACCGTCACAAGACGCGGATATAGGCCACAGAGCAGCTACCGCACGCGAAGCACGGGGAACGGGTGAGACACTTCATCGGAGCGCACTTGCCTTCGGCGCGCATTGGATGCGCCCGACACATGCCCGCACAACGTATTGCTGTTTGCATGATGGCGGCGCACCGCACCGACTTACGGAGTCTCAGTTGAACCCTCCCCCGCCTGTCGCGATACGTCCGTCGGAGCGCTTCGGCACGTCCGGCGCATCGCGCGATGCGAAATCTCCCTCTGCCAGTCCTTCCGCGTCTTATGCCGATCCCGACGAAGGCGTATTGCTCGCCGAGTTGTGCGAAGGCATCGGTCTGACTTGCGTATTCCAGCCGATTCTCGACTTTCGAACGTCGGAGGTTGCCGGTTACGAGGGGCTGGTGCGAGGGCCTGCCGGAACGTCCATTCATTCGCCGATGGCCTTGTTCGCTGCGGCGCGCCGCCACGGTCTGGTCGGCCCGCTCGAATTGGCTTGCCGCCGCGCGGTGCTGCGCGGCTTCGTCGAGCAGGACTTGCCGGAACGCCTTTTCCTGAACATCGGTCCCGTCACCCATGCCCAACCCGGGGGGGGCGTGAGCGAGTCGCTGGGTCTCGACGAGACCTTTGCCATGCTCCAGTCGTTTCGTTTGCCGCCCGAGCGTGTCGTACTTGAACTCACCGAGCATGCGCCCACGCTGGATCTGGCGAGCACACGGGCATCGCTTGCGGCGTATCGGGCGCTGGGTTTCGAAGTGGCGCTCGACGACATGGGGGAGGGCTATGCCAGCTTGAGACTGTGGTCCGAGCTGCGGCCCGATTACGTCAAGATCGACCGGCATTTCGTGGATGGCATCGACACCGATACCGTCAAACTCCAGTTCGTGCGTTCGATGCGTCAGATTGCGGAGACGAGTGGCACGCGGGTGATTGCCGAAGGCATCGAGCATGCCGAAGAACTGCAGGTCGTGCGTGATCTTGGCATCTTCCTTGGTCAGGGTTATTTCATTGCACGCCCCGAGGCTCAGCCGCAGCGGGCGATCACGGCCAATGTGCAGGAAGTGGTGAACGAGCGCCGGGCCTATGTGCATCAGCAACCGAGTCAACTGGGCTCGGGCAATGTGACGCTTGAGCGCATCGCGTCTTACGTCGAGCCGGTCTCTCCCGATACTCGCAGTGAGGATGTGGTGGCGCGCTTCGAGAGCGACCCTGCGCTTGAGGTGCTGCCGGTGGTCGAGCGTGACCGGGCGGTGGGGCTGATCGGCCGTGCGTCGCTCATTGGCCGGTTCGCCCGGCCCTTCACGCGAGAGTTATACGGGCGCAAGCCGTGCTCGGCCGTGATGGAACCGCGCCCGCTCACATTCGACAAGACAGCGCGCATGGAGGATCTGAGCCGGATGATTGCCGAGGGGGCGAGCCGACAGATTGCGGCCGGCTTTATCGTGACGGATCAGGGGCGGTATTTCGGCGTGGCGCAGGGGCATGCGCTGATGCGGCACATCACCGACATGCAGCTAGACGCGGCGCGTTATGCGAACCCGCTCACCTTGCTGCCGGGCAATGTGCCGATCGACGACTACATGGATCGCATGATCGGCGAGCGTCAGTCGTTCCATGCCTGCTATGTCGATCTTGATAACTTCAAGCCATTCAACGACGTGTTTGGCTATCGTCGCGGCGACGATTTGATTCAACTGGTTGCGCGAGTGCTCATGGCGGTGCGAAATCCCGAGCGGGACTTCCTGGGGCACATTGGGGGCGACGACTTTCTGATTCTGTTCCGCAGTCCTGACTGGGAGGCGCGTTGCCGCGAAGCCCTTACGCGTTTCGGAGAGGCAGTGACGGAGTACTTCCATCCGGATCAGATTGCGGCGGGTGGATTTGAGGCGGAGGATCGTCGCGGCATGGTGATCTTCCATCCGATCACGAGCTTGTCGATAGGCGTGGTGGCGGTTACCCCGGAGAGCTTCCCGTCGCATGTGGAAGTTTCGGCCGCTGCTGCCGACGCCAAAAAGATGGCGAAGCGTGCGTTGGGCAACAGCCTGTTCATTGAACGTCGGCGAGCGCACCGATGATAAAGCGGGCGCGCCCGCTGAAAAAAACGACCCCAAGATTAGTGTGGCGCCTGCGCCGCGCGTGGACGCGAGAAGGGGGGAAGGTGTCGGTGGAGGTGTCGGGGGCGTGGAGGGGGATGGACCGGGGCCCCTTTCTGCAGCGAGTTGGGTTTATGTCTGAGAGGCGGAAAGGGGCCCCGGTCCGTCTGGGGGGAGGTGTGTAAAGGGCATCCCCCGGAAGACGAACCTAACGTGACAGGCTTAATGCGAGAGCGCGGGCATGCCTTCCATGCTGGCGGCGTCTCGCTCACGTTCCTCGGCGAGGTATGGCGTGCGCCAGCCGGCCTTGACGCCCCAGTGATAGAACGCGAGCGACAGTGCGGCCACGATCACCATGTCCCAGCCGTAGGGCAGCAGGCCGATACCGCCAAACTCCTTGCTACCGGCATACGAGCAGAGCGCCATGATTGGGAGGTAGCCGATGAGCCACCATGATGCCTTGAGGTCGTGACGGAAGCCTTTCCACTTGTCCTTGGCTTGATAGTAGAAGTAGACCGGCAGTGCCACGATCACGAGCAGGATGATCTGGCCGGTGAGTGGCCAGCGGGCCCAGTACAGAATCAGCGATGCGCAGACGAAGGCGAACGGTGCGATCAGCGACAGGGCGGGCAGGCGCAGTGGGCGGTGCAGGTCGGGTGCTGAGTGGCGCAGTGCCATCACGCTGATCGGGCCGGTCAGGTACGAGATCACGGTGGCGACTGAAATCACGGCGGCCAGCGAGTCCCAGCCGCGGAAGAAGAACATGAAGACAAACGAAATCGCCAGGTTGAACCACATGGCGGGGCGAGGCACGCCGTACAGCGGGTGCACGCGGCCGAAGATCTCGGGCAACGTGCGGTTGCGTTCCATCGCGTAGATCATGCGGCTCGTGGTGGCCATGTACGTGGTGCCGGTGCCGCTCGGGCTCAGGAACGCATCGAAGTACAGCACGATGGCGAGCCAGTTCAGGCCGAGTGCGATGGCCAGTTCGGCGAACGGCGAGCTGAAGCTCACCATATGCCAGCCGCCCGACAACTGTTGGGGCGAGAGCGCGCCGATGTACGCCACTTGCAGCAGCAGGTAGATGACGGTCGCGAGAAGAATCGAGCCGACCACCGCGAACGGGATACTGCGGCCCGGATCGCGTGCTTCACCCGCGAGGTTCACCGGACTCTGAAAGCCGTTGAATGCGAACACGATGCCCGACGTCGCGACGGCGGTCAGCACGGCCGACATGCCGTTCGGTGCGAAACCGCCGTGCTCTGCCAGATTGAAGTTGCCCGGATGGAAGCCTGCGATCATCAGACCTGCAATGGTCAGGGCTGGAATCGCGAACTTGAACAGCGTGATTGCCGTGTTGGCGCGCGCGAACAGCTTCACGCCCCAGTAGTTCAGCATGAAGTAGACGATCACGAGCAGCGCCGACAGGATGAGGCCGCTGGTGGTGAGCGTGCCGTCCACGAACAGGCGGTGTGCCCAGTCATACGGCCACGTGCTCATGTACTGAATCGACGCTTCGGCCTCGATCGGAATCACCGACACGATGGCGATCCAGTTGGCCCATGCGGCGATGAAGCCCACCAGGCTGCCGTGCGAATAGCGCGAATACCGTACCATGCCGCCCGACTCCGGGAACATGGCGCCTAGTTCAGCGTAAGTGAGCGCGATGGCCAGAATGACGACCGCGCCGATAAGCCAGGCGAGAAGGGCGGCGGGCCCGGCGATCTTGGCGGCCTTCCAGGCGCCAAACAACCAGCCGGAGCCGATGATCGAGCCGAGACCGGTCAACATCAGGGCGAACGGCCCGATGTTGCGCATGAGGGATTGGTTGTTATCCATTCGATGTCTTCTCCACGCCCGGGGGAGCAGGCACCGGCCCCGATGAGGGCGAGGCGATACGCTGCGCGAGGGCGGACAAACTGCCCGCAGGCCGGTCGTCGTCACACGGGGTGTGACGGCGCGGGGGCGGCGCTGACGGACGCGACTTCTGTTGATCGGGTCCGCGAATGTCGTCCGGTTGCCAATGCCGAGGTGCGCGGGGGAGCGCGCATTACCCGAATTGGGGTCGGAGTCGCGGTTCGCGAAAAAAGCGCGATTCTACCCGAGGCGACTTGCCTCTGTGGGACTTTGTAACACTTTCCCAATGCCTTCCGGTTCGGAGACGTTAAGGCAAAATGCGTGCAAGCCAGTCAGGACGCGGTTCTCGTATTGGGAAAGTGCCTATTACAAAGTATTAAAGGGTCAGATGACCTTCATATCCCGGCAAGGCAGAGATACTTCATTTCAAGGTACTCGTCGATGCCGTACTTCGACCCTTCTCGTCCCAGACCGGACTGCTTGACGCCACCGAAGGGCGCCACTTCGTTCGAGATCGCGCCAGTGTTGACGCCGACCATTCCGGCCTCGATGCCTTCGGCGACGCGCCAGACCCGTCCAACGTCGCGAGCGTAGAAGTAAGACGCGAGGCCGAAGTCGCTGGCGTTGGCCAGACGAATGCCTTCTGCTTCGTCCTTGAAGCGGAAGACCGGGGCGAGTGGGCCAAACGTTTCCTCGCGGGCGACGAGCATGTCGGCGCTGGCGTCGGCGACCACCGTTGGCTCGAAGAACCGGCCATGCAGCACCTTGCCGCCCACCGTCACGCGGCCGCCTTTGGCGAGGGCGTCTTCGACGTGGCGCTCGACCTTCGACACGGCGGCGTCTTCGATCAGCGGGCCGATCGCGACACCTGGCTCGAAGCCGTTGCCCACGCGCAGCTTGCTCACTGCGGCGGTGAGTTTTTCCACAAAGGTGTCGTAGATGCCGTCCTGCGCGTAAATGCGGTTCGCGCACACGCATGTCTGGCCGGCGTTGCGGAACTTCGAGGCGATGCAGCCCTCGACGGCGGCGTCCACGTCGGCATCGTCGAACACGAGGAACGGCGCCAGGCCGCCCAGTTCGAGCGCGACCTTCTTGATCGTCGACGCACATTGCTCCATGAGCTTGGCGCCAACGGGCGTTGATCCGGTAAAGGACAAATGGCGCACGCGCGGGCTGGAGGTGAGCACGTTGCCCACATCCGACGAGTTCTTCGACGTCACGACATTGAATACGCCCTTGGGCAACCCGGCGCGGTCCGCGAGTTCGGCGAGCGCGAGTGCCGAAAGCGGGGTAAGCCGAGCTGGCTTGACGACGATCGTGCAGCCCGCAGCGATCGCCGGGGCGATCTTGCGGGTGATCATCGCGATGGGGAAATTCCAGGGCGTGATCGACGCGCACACGCCGATGGGCTGCTTGAGCACCAGCAGGCGCTTGCCGCCTTCGGGCGAACTGAGCACGTCGCCGTCGATGCGCTTGGCTTCTTCTGCGAACCACTCGATGAACGACGCTCCGTAGGCCACCTCGCCTTTGGCTTCGGCGAGGGGCTTGCCTTGCTCGGCGGTCATGATCGCGCCGAGGTCGTCCTGGGCCTGCATGATGAGGTCGAACCAGTGGCGCATGATGCGGGCGCGCTCTTTGCCGGTCTTGCTGCGCCACTCGGGCAGAGCGGTTTCGGCGGCGACCAGGGCCCGCTCCGTCTCCTTGGCGCCCAGATCGGCGACATGGGCGATGTCGGCGTCGGTAGCCGGGTCGTTGACGACGAAGGTCGCGTGCGAGTCGGCTGGTGTCCAGACGCCATCTATATAGGCATCGGACTTGAGTAGTTCGGGATCTTTAAGACGGGCCAGCGCCGGATGCGCTTTGCCTGGCGCGCGGGAATGCGAAGGTTGGCGGGATGATGACACGATCAGCTCTCCTCTCGATGACCGGGCGGCGCTGTCGGGGGGGACGGCGCGCCGCTCGGGGGACGGAAACGGATACGGCTTGTCGGTGCGTGGGTTGCCAGCTTACTCCAATGCCATGCGTCGTTCATGACGCGTGAGCTTCGGAGTGGGTAATGCGGGGGTAATGCGTAGGTAATGCGTAAGTAATGCGGTATCGAAGTGCGCTGTGCGCGCGATACCGGCAGCCCGATGGCCGCCGAGGTATCGCAATCCAGCTTGCGTGGCCGGTTTTACAGGCCGAGATCCTTATATAGAGCGGCCATGCGAGCGTCGACGTCGGCGGTCATTTCGATGGGACGCCCCCACTCGCGCGAAGTTTCGCCCGGCCACTTGTTGGTCGCGTCGATCCCCATCTTGGAGCCCAGCCCCGCCTTGGGCGACGCGAAGTCGAGATAGTCGATCGGCGTCTGGTCGACGAGTGTGGTGTCGCGGATCGGATCGACACGCGTGGTGATCGCCCAGATAACCTCCTTCCAGTCGCGGATATCGACGTCTTCGTCCACCACGACGATGAACTTCGTATACATGAACTGGCGCAGGAAGCTCCACACACCGAACATCACGCGCTTTGCATGCCCCGGGTAGGCCTTCTTCATCTGCACAATGGCCATCCGATAACTGCAACCTTCGGGAGGCAGATAGAAATCGGTGATCTCGGGGAATTGCTTTTGTAGCAGCGGCACGAAGACTTCGTTAAGCGCCACGCCAAGCACGGCCGGTTCATCGGGCGGTTTGCCCGTGTAAGTCGAGTGATAAACCGCGTTGCGACGCAGGGTGATGCGCTCGATCGTGAACACCGGGAACCACTCCTGCTCGTTGTAATAGCCGGTGTGATCGCCGTAGGGGCCTTCAAGCCCATGCTCGTAACCCGCTGTCACGCCGCGCGACGGGGGCGGCGGGGCACCTTCGGGCACCGGCGGCGCTTGATCGGATGGATAAATGAAGCCCTCAAGCACGATCTCGGCGCGTGCGGGCACGCGCAGCGACTCCAGGCCCGGCGTCACGCACTTGGCCAACTCCGTGCGACTGCCACGCAGCAAACCGGCAAATTGATACTCGGACAGCGTATCGGGCACGGGCGTCACGGCGCCCAACATGGTCGCCGGATCGGCACCGAGCGCAACAGCGATCGGAAACGGTTTGCCCGGGTTCGCCTGCGCGAACTCGCGGAAGTCGAGTGCGCCGCCTCGGTGGGCGAGCCAGCGCATGATGACCTGATTGCGGCTGATGACCTGCTGGCGGTAGATGCCAAGGTTCTGACGTTTGCGGTGCGGCCCCTTTGTAATGACCAGACCCCAGGTAATCAGGGGAGCGGCGTCGCCGGGCCAGCAAGTCTGAATCGGCAGGCGCGCGAGGTCGACGTCATCGCCTTCCCAGACGATCTCCTGACACACCGGGCTGCTCACTTCCTTGGGAGCCATGTCCCAAACGGCCTTGGCCATGCCGAGCAACTTGCCCGCATCCTTCAGCCCGCGAGGCGGTTCGGGTTCCTTGAGTGTCGAGAGAAGGCGGCCAATGTCACGCAGCGAACCCAGGGCGTTCTCGCCACTATCGATGCCCATGCCGAGCGCCACTCGTTCAGGGGTGCCAAATAAGTTGGCAAGCACCGGCATGTCGTAGCCGGTCGGCCGCTCAAACCACAGTGCGGGACCCGCCGCTTTGAGGACACGGTCGGCGAGCGCCGTCATCTCCAGCACCGGCGAAACCGGCACGTCTACGCGACGAAGCTGGCCGGATCGCTCCAGTTGCGCGGTGAAGTCACGAAGATCGAGATATTTCATGAAACAAACCGTTACCAAAAATTTTTACGAAATTCATACGTCCGGTGAAAACGGTCGTTTGAATTCGAAGAATGTCGGGGTGGCACCCTTGTAAACGCGGGGTGAGGCAGGGCATTTTACCGGTCAAGGCGCCTGAACGTCACGGCAAAACAGCCGTTGTAAATTACTTTTGGTAATGATTTCGACTAATAATAGTATTGACGGTTTATATGTGGCTGCTACAATCCGCCCGTTGAATCCAGAAAGGCGGCTTCGATGACGGGTAGGCCAACCCGCTCGAGCTTAGCGACAACTACAACATCGACGTGGATTTTCAGTGGCTGGTTTTCCCACCGAGGTCGGGAAGCCAGTGTTTTAGGAAGCAGCGCGAGCGATAGCTCGTCAGCGCCGGGGACCTGAACAGGTCGGCGCGCTGCGGCGGTAGCGGCATCGTCAACGACAAACGCGATGCACCGCCTCTTTCCATATGCCGTAAATGAGCACTTAACGGGATGCCTGGCGGGCATACCGGCTCGTTTCCTTACGCCCCGGGGCCACCCCGTGGTGACGGCGTAACCGGAGTACGTAGTATGAAGAAGTCTGGTTTATCACCCTGGCTACTGGCCGCTGTCCGTGCGCTTGGCGCACGCGGTGCGGCAACGGTAGCCGCGGCTCGCCGCGATTGGCGTCGCCTGGCATGGCATGGCGGTCGTGTTGGACTGTATACGTCCAGCGCGGTCGGTCTGGTTGCCGTGGTCGGCACGCTGGCGTTGTGGGCCCGACCGACGTGGCGCGCCGATCTGGCGTCGCACGTGGGTCCGCTGCTCGAGGCAGCCACCGGTTCGGCCAATGCGGCCAGCCAGGGCGCCTATGGCGGCACGGTCGCACAGGGCACTCCGTCCGACCCGTCGATGATGGCGCAAGCGGCGCAACACGTGCCGTCGGCCGCTGTTCTCGCCGCTTATATTCCGAACCAGCGTGTGGCCGCCGATGCGCGTGCCACCAAGGCGCTGGACACACGCGAGCAAATCGCCGTGGCCGACTATCTGGCACGCCGCTATCGCGTGGCCGGTGACGTCACGGGCAACCTCGTGCGTGCAGCGTACTCGACGGGCAAGGAAGTCGGCCTCGATCCGCTGCTGCTGCTCGCCGTGATGGCCATCGAATCGGGTTTCAACCCGTATGCCGAAAGCACCGTCGGTGCGCAGGGCCTCATGCAGGTCATGTCGAAGGTGCATCAGGACAAGCTCGAGTATTTCGGCGGTCCCGAAGCTGCACTTCACCCCCTCGCCAACATCAAGGTTGGGGCGTTGATCCTGAAGGAATGCATCGCACGCGGCGGCTCGCTCGCCGGTGGTTTGCGTCTGTATGTCGGGTCGACCAGCACCGGTGACGGCGGTTACGGCGCCAAGGTGCTTGCCGAGCGCGATCGTCTGCGTGGTGTCACCATGGGACGCAAGATCTCGCCGAATGCGCCGCAAGCGCCGGTGATTGTCAGCTCGGCCAAGCCGGTGGCGAAGCCGGTCTCGGCGGGCAAGTCGGACGAATCGACCGAATCGGCGCCTGCGCCGGCCGCGTCGACATCGGCAGGTAAGGCAGCCGCGGTTGCCAAACCGCTCGAAGCGGACGACAGCACCGCTGCCTGAACGGCTCTCTACCTCGGATGATGCGCTACGGCCGGCGCATCGCCGTCGGGCAAATCATTATCGGCAAGCGCGATGCCTATCTATATAGAAGGATGACGCGAAGCCAACAAAAAACCCATCGAAGCGATTCGATGGGTTTTTTGTTTTCCGGGGTGCGTCACGCCGGAGCAAAGGCATTTCTCAACGAGGCGCTTCTCGGCGCCGTCAGCCTGCTGCAAATACCTTTCCGATGCGGTCCATTGCCTCGTGCAATTGCGCGAGCGACGTGGCATACGACAAGCGGATGTATCGGCGCGGCTCGGCAAAGCCGAAGTCGAGTCCCGGCACCAGTACGACATCTGCCTGCTGAAGCAGCGATTGCGTGAGGTGATCGCTGTCGGCAGCGTGCGGATGCGATACGCCGGTGCAATCGGCATAGACATAAAACGCGCCGTCCGGCATCACCGGCACCTGGAAGCCAAGGCGTTCCAGTGCGGGGACGATATAGTCACGGCGCTCGCGGAACGCTTCCTTGCGGGATTCGTAGATCGCCAGGGTTTCCGGAAGGAAGCAGGCCGTTGCGGCATGCTGTGCCACCGCAGACGGGCAGATGAACAGATTCTGCGCGAGCTTCTCGAACGTCGGCACCATCGACGGCGGCACAACCAGCCAGCCGAGGCGCCATCCCGTCATGTTGAAGTACTTCGAGAAGCTGCTCACGACCAGCACGTCGTCGCCGAAGGACAGCGCCGTCGTCGGCTTGCCATCGTAGGAGAGACCTTGGTAAATCTCATCGACCAGCGTGAAGCCGCCGCGTGCGCGCACCGCCTTGACGATGCGCGACAGTTCTTCCGTCTCGATAGAGGTGCCGGTCGGATTCGACGGCGAGGCGAGCAAGACCCCCTTCGTCGCTGCTCCCCAGTGGGATTCAATGCGCTCGGCCGTGAGCTGGAAGCGCTCAGCTGGGCCCGACGGAATCAGTACCGGTTTGCCGTCGAACGTCGAGACGAAATGACGATTGCACGGATAGCACGGATCCGGCATCAGCACTTCGTCGCCCACACCGACAAGCGCCGCACAGGCCAGCACGAGTGCTGCGGACGCGCCAGCCGTCACGACAATGCGTGACGGATCGACATCCACACCGTAATAGCTGCGGTAGTAACCGGAGATGGCCTCGCGCAGGGCAGGGATGCCCATGGCACCCGTATATTGCGTGCGACCATCGCGCATGGCCTTCGCTGCCGCCTCGATCACCGCCTCGGGGGCCGTGAAATCCGGCTCGCCGATGCCCATGTGGATCACGTGATGTCCCGCCTTTTCACGTAGCGCGGCCTGCTTGGCTAGCTCCATCACGTGGAACGGGGCAATGTCGTCGACACGTTGCGCCAGTTTGAATGCGGCGGGGGCGAGGTCGGGCGTGCGATCCATGATGTCGGGGGGAGACAGGAACGAGTGGGTGAGGGGGCTGGCATTACTGGCTGGGCGGGCACTACCGGGCAGGTGACTACCCCGGTCGGCCCATCCAGCGGCAGGAATCTCTAGGCCAGGGGCCTGAGATACCTTGCCAAGCGTCAGGCGCTTTTGCCGCGACCGCCGCTGCGATTTGCGGCGACTTCGTCCGGACGCACTTCTGCCGAGAACTTGTCGAGGACACCGTTCACGTAGCGGAAGCCTTCGACACCGCCAAACGTCTTGGCGAGTTCGACGGCCTCGTTGATGACCACGCGGTACGGAATGTCCAGGTGGTGAATCAGTTCATAGGCGCCAATGACGAGCACGCCGTGCTCGACCGGTGACAGTTCGGCAGCCGGGCGGTCCAGGTACGGCTGGAGTTGCTGCGACAAGGCGTCTGCTTCCCGGATGCTGCCGTGCAGCAGCGAGTCCAGGTGAGCACGGTCAGCCTTGTCGTAGCCGGGGGTGGTGCGCAGGTGCGCGTCGATCTCACCCGCGTGGTCGCGCGAGAGCAGCCATTGATACAAACCTTGCAACGCAAATTCGCGCGCGCGGCGGCGAGCACTCTTCATTACCGATCTTCCTCTTCTTCGTCTTCGTCTTCATCCGATCCGTCTTCGTCGCCACTGAGCATGTCGATGGCTTCGAGCAGATTGGCCATTTCCACCGCCACGCGGGCTGCATCGCGGCCCTTTTCGGCGGCGCGCGCTTCGGCTTGTTCGTCGTTTTCGGTCGTGAGCACCGCGTTAGCGATGGGAATACCGAAATCGAGACCGATACGCGAAATACCGGCACCGCTTTCGTTCGAGACCAGCTCAAAGTGATACGTCTCGCCGCGGATGACCGCGCCGAGCGCGATGAGCGCGTCGAACTGGCCGCTCTCGGCCATCTTTTGCAATGCCAGCGGAATTTCCAGTGCGCCGGGCACCGTCACGAGCAGCACGTCTTCGCCGTCGACGCCAAGGCGGTCGAGTTCAGCCACAGCGGCAGCGCGCAATGCGGTACAAACGGCGTCGTTGAATCGTGCTTGCACGATGCCCACGCGCAGGCCTTCACCGTCGAGTTCCGGCTGGTATTGTCCGATGTCCATAATGGGCTTCCTCTAAAAAAGTACCGTCCAGGCGGTGCGACCAACGTTGTGCCGGCACGCCCAAGACAGGCAATGCTCGGCAAGATGATCCCCCGCCGTTTGCCGACAGGGAATCGGTACAAAAAGACTCAGGCGGCTTCGGCGCCAGGCATCGGTTGGAAACCGGTGACCTCGAGGCCATAACCGGCCATGTTGGGGATCTTGCGCGGGCTCGAGAGCACTCGCATTTTACCGACACCCAGCTCGCGCAGGATCTGCGCGCCAACGCCGTGCGTACGGAAGTCGACCGGGCGGCGCTTGGCGCGCGCGGCCTTCTCGGATTCATCGAGCGCTTCGAACTGGCCGAACAGGTGGTCCGGCGTTTCCACGCAATTGAGCAGCACGACCACGCCCTTGCCGGCTTCGGCAATCGCTTGCATCGCGCTGGCAAGCGTCCAGGAGTGAGTCGATACACCCGTCTCGAGCAGGTCGAGCACCGAAAGCGGTTCGTGCACACGCACGAGTGTCTCGTCGGCCGGGCTCGGTACGCCGCGCACCAGTGCCAGATGCGGATTGCCGCTCGGCTTGTCCCGGTACAGCGTTGCCTGGAATGTGCCCCACGCGGTTTGCATTTCGCGCGTTGCGACCGTCTCGATCATCGATTCGGTGCGGCTGCGGTAGTGAATCAGATCGACGATCGTGCCGATCTTGATGTTGTGCTGCTCGGCGAACTCAAGCAACTGCGGCAGGCGGGCCATCGTGCCGTCGTCGTTCATGATCTCGCAGATCACGGCAGCGGGCGTGAGGCCGGCCATCGCCGTCAGGTCGCAACCGGCTTCCGTGTGACCTGCGCGCACCAGCACACCGCCGGGCTGCGCCATGATCGGGAACACATGGCCCGGCTGAACGATATCTTCGGGACGCGCTTCGCGCGCAATGGCCGTCTTGACCGTATGCGCGCGATCTGCCGCCGAAATGCCCGTGGTGACGCCCTCGGCCGCTTCGATCGACAGCGTGAATGCGGTGCCGTACTGCGTGCCGTTGCGATACGTCATCAGCGGCAGGTTGAGCTGCTTGCAGCGCGCTTGCGTGAGCGTGAGGCAAATCAGCCCGCGCCCGTACTTCGCCATGAAGTTGATGGCTTCGGGCGTCGCGAACTCGGCCGCCATGACCAGATCGCCCTCGTTTTCACGATCTTCCTCGTCGACGAGGACAACCATGCGGCCGGCCTTCAGCTCGGCAATGATTTCTTCTGTAGTGGCCAACGGCATAGCGGACAACGCGGGGGCTGAATTTGGAAAGGCTCTATTCTACGCCAAGCCGGTGCACGGCTGCGCCCGAATCTCACCCTGCGTGCCCCGGAAAATCGGCCGACACGAACAATTCAGGCAACGTCCGAATCGGATTTCGGAAGAATCGCCTCAAGGCGTCGGCGGCCTGCCCGCTGGCGGTCAGCCAATGCTTAATACAAAGGTGTTGACCTTAGTGATGGAGGTCCCTATAGTTAGGCGCATGACTAACCAATCCATCCCTCTCGACCGGATCTTTCAGGCGCTTTCCGACCCCACGCGACGTGCGGTAGTCGAGCGTCTCACGCTTGGCCCCGCCTCGGTGAGTGAGCTGGCGCGTCCGTTCTCGATGGCGTTGCCTTCGTTTTCGCAGCATTTGAACGTGCTGGAGGAGAGCGGTCTGGTCATCTCGCGCAAAAGCGGGCGTGTGCGCACTTACGCACTGGAAACCGAGACGCTGGCCGGTGCGCAGGATTGGCTCCAGTTGCAGCGCGACAAGTGGACGCGTCGTCTGGATCAACTCGATAACTATCTGCTGCAGATGAAGGAGACTTGAACATGAGCCGCGCCAATCTTTTCTCTGTCGACCCGAAGCTGGACCTGGTGCTGGAACGTTACGTCGACGTGCCGTGCGAGCGTGTCTGGGCGGCATGGACGCAGCCGGAGCACGTCAAGAAGTGGTTTACGCCGGCGCCGTGGCAGACCGTGGAATGCGAGATCGACCTGCGTCCGGGGGGACTGTTCCACACTGTCATGCGCTCGCCCGAGGGGCAGCGGTTTCCCAATATCGGGTGCTATCTGGAGGTCGTAGAGAACTCGCGGCTGGTGTGGACGAATGCGGTACTGCCGGGCTTCCGTCCCGCCGCCGCACCCGTGGCGGAGCACGGGGGCTTCCACTTCACGGCGGCCGTGTTGATGGAGACGCAAGGCAAAGGCACTCGCTACACGGCGATTGCCATGCATGGCGATGAAACCACGCGCGCGCAGCACGAGGCCATGGGCTTCCACGACGGTTGGGGCAAGGCGCTCGATCAGTTGGTCGAACTGATGAAGTGACGTGCAGGCGGTGGCGGAAGGCGCTAAATCTTCGCCACACCACGAAAAAAGGGGACGTGCGCGAAGGCCCGTCCCCTTTTTACGTTTGACGTCGATCTGCGCAGTCCTGCACCGCAGACCGTGACATCAGGCCCCGAGATAAGCGCGCTTGATGTCGTCGTTCACAAGCAGGTTGGCCGCGGAGTCGGCGAGCACGACGCGACCGGTCTCAAGCACATAGCCACGATCGGCCACATGCAGGGCCTTGTTCGCGTTCTGCTCCACCAGAAACACCGTGACGCCTTCTTCGCGGATCGCTCGAATGATGTCGAAGATCTGCGCGATCACGAGGGGTGCCAGACCGAGCGTCGGTTCGTCGAGCAGCAGCAGGCGCGGACGGCTCATCAGCGCGCGCCCGATTGCCAGCATCTGCTGTTCGCCGCCCGACATCGTGCCCGCGCGCTGCTTGCCGCGCTGCGCGAGTCTCGGGAACAACTTGAAGACGTGGTCCATGCCGGCCTCGATCTCGTCCTTGGACGCGAAGAAGCCGCCCATCTTCAGGTTCTCGATCACGGTCAGACTCGGAAACACGCGGCGGCCTTCCGGCGAAATCGCCAGCCCCATGCGCATGATTTCGTGGGTGGGACGGGCAGTGATGTCATTGCCTTCGAACATCACACGTCCGCTCGATGCACGAGGCGTGCCGCACACCGTCATCATCAGCGTGGTCTTGCCTGCGCCATTACTGCCGATGAGCGTAACGATCTCGCCCTTGTTCACTTCGATCGACACGCCGGAGAGCGCCTCGACGGCCCCATAGTGGGTATGGATCTGTTCCAGCTTGAGCATTATTCTTCCCCGAGGTAGGCCTTGATGACGCGCGGGTCGTTGCGCACCTCGTCGGGCTTGCCGGTCATGATCGGCTTGCCGTGTTCCATCACGAGAATCCGGTCCGAGACGCCCATCACCAGACTCATGTCGTGCTCGATGAGCAGCACCGAGATACCGAACTCATGACGCAGATTGTCGACGAGTTGCTGCAACTCGACCTTTTCCTGCGGGTTCAGACCGGCGGCGGGTTCGTCGAGCATGAGCAGACGCGGTTCGGTGATCATGCAGCGCGCGATTTCAAGGCGTCGCTGATGGCCATACGACAGCGTGCCCGCCTCGCGGTTGGCAACGGCCGTCAGGCCCAGGCGATCGAGCCATGACTTGGCGCGTTCGAGCGCCGTGCGCTCGGATCGACGAAACGCCCCCGTCGAGAACAGGCCTTGCAGAAAGCCGCTGTGTACACGCATGTGTTGCGCGACAAGCAGGTTCTCCACGACCGTCAACTGACGGAACAGGCGAATGTTCTGGAACGTGCGGACGAGGCCACGACGCGCCACCATGTGGCTCGGCAGGCCGGTGATGTTATCGCCGTCGAGCACGATCGAACCGCCCGTCGGGCGATAGAACCCGCCAACGCAATTGAAGACGGTCGTCTTGCCTGCGCCGTTCGGGCCGATGATCGCGAAGATCTCGTTCTTGCGGACGTCGAATTCCACGCCGTCGACAGCGAGCAGACCGCCGAAGCGCATCTGCAGGCCGGAGAGTTTCAACAGTTCTGCGCTCATTGCGGCAACTCCACATGCGGGCGGGTGGCGGGCAACAGACCCTGCGGACGCCACATCATCATCAGCACCATCACCAGACCGAAAATCAGCATGCGGTATTCCGCAAAGTCGCGCGCGACTTCCGGCAGGATCGTGAGCAGGATGGCCGCGAGAATCACGCCGATCTGCGAGCCCATGCCACCGAGCACCACTACGGCGAGGATCAGTGCCGACTCGATGAACGTGAACGATTCGGGCGTGACCAGTCCCTGACGCGCGGCGAAGAACGCACCGGCAAGACCGGCGAACGACGCCCCCAGCGTGAACGCCGAGAGCTTGATGCGTGTCGGGTTCAGGCCGAGCGAGCGGCATGCGATTTCGTCTTCACGCAGCGCTTCCCATGCGCGGCCGATCGGCATGCGGATCAGGCGGCTCGTGACAAACAGCGTGAAGCCGACGAGCGCAAACGCGAGCAGGTAGAGGAAGATCACCATGTGCGCGCCGCTGTACGGCAGACCGATCAACTCATGGAACGTCTTCGCCCCTTCGACACTCGCCGAACGCGCCATTTCGAAGCCGAACACGCTGGGCTTCGGAATGCCCGACACGCCGTCCGGACCGCCGGTGATGCTCGTCAGGTTGTTCAGCAACAGACGAATGATTTCACCGAAGCCCAGCGTCACGATGGCGAGATAGTCGCCACGCAGACGCAGCACCGGGAAGCCGAGCAGGAAGCCGAACGTCGCCGACATGAGGGCGGCGAGCGGCAGGCATTCCCAGAACGTCAGGCCGAAGTACTGGTTGAGCAGGGCATACGTGTAACCGCCGACGGCATAGAAGCCGACGTAGCCCAGATCGAGCAGGCCGGCAAAGCCCACGACGATGTTCAGACCGAGACCGAGCACGCAGTAGATGAGGGCGAGCGTGGCCACGTCCACCGCGCCGCGCGAGCCGACGAACGGCCACACGAGCCCGACGGCGAGCAGCACCCACATCGCCGTCAACTGCTGACGACGCCCCATGGCGGGCATGGCCGGCAGCTTCACCGCACGCTTGGAGCGCAGCAGCAGTGGCTTGAACAACTGGAACACGAAGACGATGGCTGCGGCGATCCAGACCGGACGCCAGTGCTGCTCGAGCACTACCTGATAGCCTTCGAGTTTCAGTTGCAGGCCCAGAATGGGGGCCGTGAGAACGATCGTCACGAGCGCGGCGATGACCGCACCCTTGAGCGTGTCGCCTGCCGGCGCGCGGTTGGCGGCGCCGGTCTTGAGAGTGAGTTGTTGTGTCATGGTCGACCTCAGACTTTCTCGACGTCGGGTTTGCCCAGCAGACCGGTCGGGCGGAACAGGAGCACCAGTACCAGCAGGCAGAACGCCACGATGTCCTTGTACTCGGAGGGCATGTAGCCCGACGCGAGCGTCTCCGCCAGCCCCAGCAGCACGCCGCCCAGCATGGCGCCGGGAACGCTGCCGATACCGCCAAGCACCGCCGCCGTAAAGGCCTTGATGCCGACGATGAAGCCGATATACGGATTGAGCTTGCCGATGGTCAGGCCGATCAGCACGCCGCCAACGGCCGCGAGCATGGCGCCGAGTACGAACGTGAACGAGATCACGCGGTTCGTATCGATGCCGAGCAGGTTGGCCATGCGCATGTCCTCGGCGCAGGCACGGCAGGCTCGGCCCATGCGCGAGTTGGCGATGAACAGCGTGAGCAGGATCATCAGTGCGACCGTCACACCCACGATCAACATGCGGGCGTAGGGAATGGTGACGGTGAAGTCGCCCATCGGAATGTCGATGGCGCCCGAGATCAGCATCGGCACCGACACGTCACGCGCGCCTTGACCAATCTGCACGTAGTTCTGCAGGAAGATGGACATACCGATCGCGGAGATCAGCGGTCCGAGACGAGGTCCGCCGCGCAGCGGGCGATACGCCACCCGCTCGATCGCGAAGCCGTACAGGCCCGTGATCAGCACCGATACCAGCAGCGCTGCGCCCAGTACGAGAGGCAAGGGGTAACCCGCCGCTGAACCGATTGCAGTCAGTGTGACAAGCCCGACATAGGCGCCGATCATATAGATCTCGCCGTGGGCAAAGTTGATCATGCCGATGATGCCGTAGACCATTGTGTAGCCAATGGCAATCAACGCGTAGATCGCACCCAGCGTCAGGCCATTGACCAGTTGCTGGGCGAGCTGTGGGAAAAATTCGTTCATGCGGGAAGCCTCGCGACGAGCGGGGGCCGAGCGCGAATGCGCGCCGCCCGCCGGAATCGGCGGGCGGCAGGGGGTGATTCGCTGGCCAGTAAAGCGTCAGGAAATCAGTTGGCGGCGGTCTTGGTAGCGTCCTTGTGCCAGGTGTACACCACGAACTTGAACGACTTCAGATCGCCGGCTGCGTCATACGCAACCTTGCCGATCGGCGTGTCGAACGTGTTGGCGTGGAGGTACTTGGCCACCTTTTCCGGGTCGGTGCTCTTCGTGCCAGCGATGCTCTTGGCGATCAGTTGCACACCCGTGTAAGCGGGCATCTGGAACGGACCGTTCGGATCACGCTTGGCGTCGGCGAAAGCCTTCACCAGCTTGGCGTTGGCCGGATCGGAGGTGAAGTCGGCCGGCAGCGTCACGAGCATGCCTTCCGACGCCGGGCCGGCGATGGCCGTCACGTCCTTGTTGCCCACGCCTTCCGGACCCATGAACGTGGCCTTCACGCCTTGTTCACGCGCCTGGCGTAGCAGCAGACCCATTTCCGGGTGATAGCCACCGAAGTACACGAAGTCCACACCTTGCGACTTGAGCTTGGTGATGACAGCCGAGTAGTCCGAGTCACCGGCGTTGATACCTTCGAACAGCACGACCGGGATCTTGGCAGCGTCGAGGTCCTTCTTCACCGAGGAGGCAATGCCCTGGCCATACGACTGCTTGTCGTGCAGCACGGCAACCTTCTTCGGCTTGACCTTGTTGATGATGTACTGCGCGGCTGCCGGGCCTTGCTGGTCGTCACGACCGATGGTGCGGAAGATGAAGTGACGCTTCTTGCCTTCGGTCAGTTGCGGTGCGGTCGCCGACGGCGTAATCATCACCACGCCTTCGTTCTCGTAGATGTCCGATGCCGGGATCGTCGAGCCCGAGCACACGTGACCGATCACATACTTGATCTTCTGGCTAACGATTTTGTTGGCGACGGCGACGGCCTGTTTCGGCTCGCATGCATCGTCCATCATCACGGCTTCCAGCTTGTTACCGTTCGCACCGCCTGCCGCGTTGATCTCTTCGATGGCGGTCAGCGCACCGGCCTTGACCATGTCGCCATATTGGGCAACCGAGCCACTGAACGGGCCGGCGATGGCGATCTTGACGGTCTCGGCATTGGCGGCCGTTCCAATGAAGGCGAGAGCAGCGGCGACGAACAGGGATTTGTGACGGAACTGCATTGTGGACATCTCCTTGATTTGTATTTTTTTGACTACCCAAGCGTGCGGTGGTCTTGATCGACTGCTAAACCTGTCGGTATTGGATCATTCATGTCGTAGGCGGCACGAACGATGCGCCATAGTAGCGTAATACGCAGTCCAATTGGAACAGGTATCCGGGACACCCCCGGAACCCGCATGAACAAAGGATTTCAAAAGGGTCGGAAGAAAAAAATAAGAGTCCTCACAGCGATGCTCCGTAGTACTACGCAGATGAGAAATCGATTGAAATCGACGCCAATCAACAAATCGGGGCCACGTTGAATCGGAGACGCGAATTCACGACCAGGATGTTTTGGATACAATCCGTGATTCATTGATATCCAATCGTGAAGTTTTGCATCCGATGCCGTATATCACCGGATATGCAGATCCACTACATCGTCAGTGTGTGACGCTGATTGCGCGAATGCCGGATGAGGGCGAGGAAGGCCGCAAGAATCGGCGAATCGTCGTCGCGCCGGTACATGCAGTTCAGTTCGATGGCGCGCAGACGCTGCGATTTCAACGGTCGATACACCACGCCGGGCAGGCGCAGGTTCGCTGCCGACTCGGTGGTCACGCAAACGCCGAAGCGGCTCGCCACCAGCGCAATCGACGTCACTACATCCTCCACCTCCTGCTCCACGCGCAGCGTCACGCCTTCGGCACGGAACGCGGCCGCGACTTCTTCGGCGAGTCCGGGCACCGGCGCGTTCGGATACAGGATCATCCGTTCGTTATCGAGGTCGGCCAGGGTCAGCGAGGCCCGTTGGCATAACGGATGGCCCTCGTAGAGCGCGACCAGAAACGGTTCGCGGTGAATCCAGTCGACGACGAGGTCCGGTTCATCGGGAATCAGACGATTGAAGCCGATGGCAATCCGCCGCTCGCGCAATGCCGCGATCTGCTCAGTCTTCGACAGGTTGTGCAGCCCGATCTTCACTTCGGGACGCTCGGTATGAAAGCTCGCCAGCAATCGAGGAATCACGTTGAGAATGCCCGAGCTGAAGATGCCGACGTCGAGGCGTCCGATATAGCCTTCGCCAGCGAGGCGTGTCTGTTCTTCCGCGCGGCGCGTCAGTGACAGGATGTTCGGCACCTCCGCGAGCAGCGTCTGCCCGGCGGCGGTCAGCGTAGCCCCCTTGGGAGTGCGTACGAACAGTGGCGTGCCCAACTGCGCTTCAAGCGCATGGATGTGCCGGGTGAGGGGCGGCTGCGCCATGTTCAGTCGTTCTGCGGCCCGCCCGAAATGCCCTTCCTGCGCGACGGCAAGAAAGTACCGCATCTGCTTGATGTCCATGAAAGATCCCGTCCCGACGCGATGGCCGGTGCTGTAACTCAATACCGAAATGGTATCGGAATATCGAAAATTGGTATTGGACGGTATCTCTCGGCGCACGCATCATGGCGTCCGAAGGCTTTCTTTTCGGTATTTTCAGGGGACAGCATCATGCCAATCGTACATATCAATCTGGTGGAAGGTCGCGACGACGCCACCGTGAAGGCTTGCGTGAAGGCCGTGGCGCGCACCGTGCATGAAACGCTCGGCGCACCGCTCGAATCGATCCGCGTGTATGCCACGCAGGTTCCGGCTGTGCATTGGGCCGTGGGCGAACGCACCAAGGACGAGCCGGCCGCGCCGGCCAAGGCAGGCGCGTGATGACGGCGAGCACACCCCGCGACGCCGCCACGCAGGCACGTCTGCAGCAGGCGGCCGACGCGCTCCTCGAAGCCGAGCGTTCGCGCCGGTTCATCGCCCCGTTGCGCGAAACTTACGCGCCGCTGAGCATCGACGACGCCTACGCCATCCAGCGTATCAACACCGAACGGCGTCTTGCCGCCGGGCGCCGCATCGTCGGCTGCAAGATCGGCCTGACGTCGGTCGCCGTGCAGAAGCAGCTTGGCGTTGACCAGCCCGATTTCGGCATGCTGTTCGACGACATGGGCTACGGCGACGGCGAACCGATCCCCGCATCGATCCTCACGCAACCGAAGATCGAAGCCGAGATCGCCTTCGTCATCGGCCGCGATCTGAACGTCGACAATCCGGGCCAGCTCGATGTCATCAACGCGATCGAATACGCGTTGCCCGCGCTGGAGATCGTTGGCAGCCGCGTAGCGGACTGGAACATCCGCATCACCGACACGATTGCCGATAACGCATCGTCGTCGGCTTTTGTGATCGGCAACACGCCGAAGCGCCTCTCCGAATTCGACGTGCGCATGTGCGGCATGGTGATGGAGCGTCGCGGCGAGCCGGTGTCCGTGGGGGCCGGTGCCGCCTGTCTGGGCAGCCCGATCAACGCCGTGGTGTGGCTCGCCCGCACGATGGCGGCCGTGGGCACGCCGCTCAAGGCCGGTGATCTGGTGCTCTCCGGCGCCCTCGGCCCGATGGCCGCGGTCACGCCCGGCGACATTTTCGAAACCCGTATCAACGGTCTGGGCTCGGTCCGCGCCGTGTTCGAACCTGCCAGCGAGGCTGCACGATGAGCCACATTCAAGACTACGCCAAGCTGCTCGACGACGCGGCGCACTTCGCGCATGAGGTCGAGCAGTTCGATACCGACAATCGTCTGTCGCTCGATGATGCTTATGCCATTCAGGCCGCATCGCTCGCTCGCCGTGCCGAGCGCGGCGAGACCCGTGTGGGCGTGAAGATGGGGTTCACGAGCCGCGCGAAGATGATTCAGATGGGGCTGTCCGACGTGATCTGGGGGCGTCTCACGTCCGGCATGCAGGTCGAAGAGGGCACGTCCATCGACTTCAAGCGCTATGTGCATCCGCGTGTCGAGCCGGAAATTGCCTTCATCCTGAAGAAGCCGCTCGAGGGCAATGTTACGGGGCCGCAGGCACTGGCGGCGGTCGAAGCGATTGCGCCGGCCATCGAGATCATCGATTCGCGCTACAAGGACTTCAAGTTCACGCTGCCGGAAGTGATTGCCGATAACGCCTCGTCGAGCGGCTTCGTGATCGGTGCCTGGCACGATCCGCATGTCGATTTCTCGAATCTGGGGTTGGCGATGACGATCAATGGCCGCACCGTGCAGGTTGGCTCGACGGCGGCGCTGCTGGGCCATCCGTTGCGCTCGCTGGTCGCGGCGGCGCGTCTGTCGGCGGCGGCCGGCGAGCCGCTGCAAGCGGGCTGGATCGTGATGGCAGGCGGCGCCACACCGGCCGAGTACATTCAGCCGGGCCAGTACGTGTCGGTGGAAATGGAGTCGCTCGGGCGCGTGGGCTTCCACGTCTGAGCGAACGCATCGCATCGCAAGGTCGGCGTTCCCGACCCTGCAAAGCAGAACGGGGCGCACCAGACGGTACGCCCCGTTTTTTTCGTGATCGCGTGGCAGAGACTCAGTCGCGCTTGAAGCGAGCCATCACGCGCAGATCGCTTTCGATCATGCGCACGTCCGTGAAGCTGAGCGTGAGCTTGTCGTCGAGCGACGTGAGCGCAGGCAGATTGAACATGCCCTGCGCGTCGCCGACGATGCACGGCGCGAGATACGTCAGCAACTCGTCTACGCAGCGCTCGCGCAGCAGTGAGCCGTTGAGCTTGTAGCCGGCTTCCACATGAATTTCGTTGAGCTGGCGCTCGCCCAGCGTGCGCAGCAACGCAGACAGTTCGACCTTGCCGTTCGGATTGGGCAGATCGAGCACTTCCACGCCCAGATCATGCAGACGCGACGCCCGGTCCGGGGCGCCATTCGCGCAAACCACGAGCGCGTTGCCATTCGCGAGCACCTTGGCGGTCGGGGAAATATCCAGATGGGAATCGACGATGATGCGCAGTGGCTGGCGTGTCGTCTCCACCTCCCGCACCGTGAGCGCCGGATCGTCTTCACGCACGGTGCCGATGCCGGTGAGAATGGCGCATGCCCGTGCCCGCCACGCGTGACCATCGGCGCGCGCTGCCGGGCCGGTGAGCCACTGACTCACGCCGTTGTTCAGCGCGGTCTTGCCGTCCAGGCTGGCGGCGACCTTCAGACGTACCCACGGCGTGCCGCGCACCATGCGCGCGACGAAACCGATGTTCATTTCGCGCGCCTCTTGCTCCAGCAGTCCGCAGCGCACTTCGATGCCCGCATCGCGCAGCATCGTCAGACCCCGCCCGGCCACGAGCGGGTTCGGATCTTCCATCGCAGCGATCACACGCTTCACGCCGGCTTCGATCAGTCCCTTCGCGCACGGCGGCGTGCGGCCGTAATGGCTGCACGGCTCGAGCGTGACGTAGGCCGTTGCCCCGCGCAACGATTCGCCGCGCGTGCGTGCGTCTTTCATGGCCTGCACTTCAGCGTGATCCTGACCGGCGGGCTGGGTGAAGCCTTCACCGATGACTCGACCGTCCTGCACGATCACGCAGCCAACGCGCGGATTCGGCGTCGTGGTGAACATCGCGCGCTCGGCGAGTGCCAGCGCGCGGCGCATGTAAGCAAAATCCTGTTCGGAAAACATGAGACGTCAGAGGATCAGCGGCCGGTCGGTCAATGCATTGTCCGGCGCTGCGCCGACATGGGCCGGCAAGGATTCGCGCGCAATGCCGCGCAGGGTGTTCAGTGCGTCGAGCACGCTCTGGACATAACGTTCGTTACGGAATCCGGCGCTCATTTGCGTAACGACGGTGTCCCACGTGCGGGCAGGCACCAGCGCATTGACGCCCTTGTCGGCGATCAGCTCGATATCGTGATCGGCGATGTTGATGTACAGAAGTATGCCCGTGCGCTCGCCCGTATGGGCAACGCCCAGTTGGCGAAACAGTTGAACGGCGCGTTGACGGCACGTGTGTCCGTGCCACACGGCCGCGAGCGGCATGGCGGCTTCGATCACCAGACGGATCTCGCAGCGGTGCTCCGTCTCCGATTCCCGGATCGCGGCTTCGAGCGCATCCAGTGCCTTGTCCGGGAAGATCCATCGGGCGTGCGCACGCCAAGTGCCCAAATGCCGTAACCAGCGCGAGACGTCGTGCGGCTTCTGTTGCATCGTGGTCGGTTCGTGTGTCATCGCCATCACCAGTTCCCCGAGGAGCCGCCGCCGTCAAAACCACCGCCACCACCACCGCCGAAACCGCCGCCTCCCCCGCCGCCGAAACCACCGTCGTCGTTACGTCCCCAGCCGGCTCCCAGACCGCCGCCGAGACCGGCACCGAAGCCACCGGCGCCGATGCGCCCGCGTTGTCCGGTCAGCACGCGCGAGCGCGGGTCAGCGGCATCCGCACCCGGCAGTCCCGGGCCGCGAAAGCGACGGCGGCTCTCCATGATGACCACCATCGCAATGATGAAGATGATGAAGAGCAGTGGCAGGAAGTCGGAAAGGTCGGAATGGGGCGCGCGCGTCGAGGGTAGATTCGGCGCGGGCAGGGCCTCGTTGTTCATCGCCGCCTGCACGGCGGCGACACCCGCCGCCAGACCGCCGAAGAAGTCGCCGTTGCGGAAGTACGGTGCCATCACGTCGCGCAGAATGCGCCCGGAGATGGCATCGGTGAGCGAGCCTTGCACGCCGCGTCCGACTTCGATGCGCATCTTGCGCAGGTCGTTCGGATTGTTCTTCGCGATGAGCATGATGACGCCGTCGTCCACGCCCTTGCGGCCGGCCTTCCAGGCGTCGGCCACGCGAATGCTGTACTGGTCGATGGTCTCGGGCGCGGTGCTCGGCACCATCAGAATGAAAATCTGGCTGCCGCGCTGTTGCTCGTACTGCGCGAGTTGTGTCTCGAGGGCGTTGCGCTGCTCGGGGCTGAGGGTTCCGGTGAGGTCCGTCACCCGTGCCGTTAGCGCGGGCACCGCCACCAGGTCTTCGGCGCCCGCGGGCAACGCCAGCCAGCACAGGCAGGCCAACGCCAGTGCCCACAGCACCCAGCGCGCGCGCCGAGACGCGGTGGGGCGTTTGACGCTGGCGGCGCTGCCGCCTGCGTCATTCGTCACCCGATCGTGCGGCGGCAACCCGCAGCCGCCTGAGATGACGGGGGACACAGCAGAGACGGCAGCCATGACGTGATCCTCAGAACTTGACGGCCGGCGCTGTCGAAATGGCCTTCTCGTTTTCGACCGTGAAGTTCGGCTTGGTCGAGTAGCCGAACATCTTCGCTGTCAGATTGTTCGGGAACTGACGCACGTACACGTTGTAGTCCTGAACCGACTGAATGAAGCGATTGCGCGCCACGGTGATGCGATTTTCCGTTCCTTCGAGCTGCGACTGCAGGTCACGGAACAGGCCGTCGGCTTTCAGGTTCGGATAGTTCTCCGACACGGCCATCAAGCGCGAGAGCGCGCCGGACAGCTCGCCTTGCGCTTGCTGGAAGCGCTTGAATGCCTCCGGGTCGTTCAGCGTCTCAGGCGTAACCGTGATGCTCGTGGCCTTGGCGCGAGCGTTGATCACGTCGGTGAGGGTCGTCTGCTCATGCGACGCATAGCCCTTGACCGTGTTCACCAGATTCGGCACGAGATCGGCGCGGCGCTGGTACTGATTGACCACCTCGCTCCAGGCCGCCTTGACCGCCTCGTCCTTGACCTGGATTTCGTTGTAGCCGCAAGAGGACAGTAACGACGCGAGCAGCCCCAGCGCCAGCCAGCGAACAAACGATTGACGGAGCTTGGTCGGCAGCAGCATTTGCATGGTGTTTCTCCCTGTTGGGGTCAGACCGGCCCATTTGTGGGCCTCTCTGTTACGTGGGCGTAATAAGGTCAATGACAAGGCCGATGACCAGGCCAATGACAGGCACGTGATGTGTGACGTTCAGGCGATGGCCCGGAATGCGTCGCGGGCAGCGTCGAGCGTGGCCTCGATGATCGTGTCGTCGTGCGTTGCCGAGACGAAGCCCGCTTCGAAGGCGCTCGGCGCGAGATAGACGCCGCGATCGAGCATTGCATGGAAAAACTTGTTGAAGCGCGCGACGTCCGAGGTCGTGACTTCGGCGAAGCTTTGCGGCACGTTGGCCCGGAAGTACAGACCGAACATGCCACCGACGCTGTCGCCCGAGAACGGCACGTCGGCTGCCTGTGCGGCCTCGACGAGTCCGGCGACGAGTCTGGAGGTGCGCTTGGCCAGATCCTCGTAGAAGCCGGGGGCCTGAATCAGCTTGAGCGTGGCGAGGCCCGCAGCGACCGCCAACGGGTTCCCCGAGAGCGTTCCGGCCTGATAGACGCCGCCCAGCGGTGCGAGGTGCGACATGATGTCACGTCGTCCGCCGAAGGCTGCGGCCGGCATGCCACCGCCGATGACTTTGCCCAGGCAGGTGAGGTCGGCCGTAATGCCGTAGAGCGCTTGCGCACCGCCCAGACCGACGCGGAAGCCGCACATCACTTCGTCGAAAATCAGCACGGCGCCGTGTGCGGTGCACAGTTCGCGCAGCGTTTGCAGGAAGTGGCGCGAGCCGCGCACGAGATTCATGTTGCCGGCCACCGGCTCGACGATCACCGCGGCGATCTCACCGCCTTGCCCGGCGAACAGCTCACGCAGTTGCTCGACGTTGTTGAACTCGAGCACCAGCGTGTCGCGCGTGACTTCGGGCGGCACACCGGCCGACGACGGCGCGTTGCGCGTCGAATCGGCAAATGTGAGCAGACCCGAACCCGCCTTGACCAGCAGGCTGTCTGCGTGACCGTGATAGCAGCCTTCGAACTTGACGATCTTGTTGCGGCCCGTAAAGCCGCGAGCCAGACGCAACGCGCTCATCGTGGCCTCGGTGCCGGAGGACACCAGACGCACTTGTTCGATGGACGGCACGAGGCGGCAGATTTCTTCGGCCATCACCACTTCGGCCTCGGTGGGGGCACCGAAGCTGAAGCCTTGCGACATGGCCGTTTGCACGGCAGCGACGACATCCGGGTGCAGATGGCCGACGATCATCGGGCCCCACGAGCCGATGTAATCGATAAAGCGCGTGCCTTCGGCGTCCCACATGTAGGGGCCTTGTGCACGGGCGATGAAGCGAGGGGTGCCGCCAACCGAGCGGAAGGCGCGGACGGGCGAATTCACGCCGCCGGGAATGGTTTGCTGGGCGCGCTCGAAGAGGGCGGCGTTCGTAGTAGATTCGGACATGAATTCGGCTTTTTGAGACGTCTTGATGCGTCGATTCTAGCGGATGGCGGTCAAGTCCGGGACTTCTCGCCGCGCAGGGGTTCTGTTAGATTGAAGGCCACTCTCTCGACGTCAAGGAAAAACAGGCCCA
This sequence comes from Pandoraea sp., assembly GCA_031291335.1. Taxonomy (GTDB): domain Bacteria; phylum Pseudomonadota; class Gammaproteobacteria; order Burkholderiales; family Burkholderiaceae; genus Pandoraea. The sequence continues at coordinate 59,289 of JARLJF010000056.1, forward strand.
TCACATGTCTACCGTCAACTCACAACGCCCCCCGATTACTGTCTCGACTCTCGACCTCGAACGCCTGGAAGCGCTGATCGCGCAGGCGCCGCGTGCGGCATTGCCGTATGTGGAGGCACTCGAAACAGAGCTTGCCCGGGCGAGCGTCGTCGAACCGGAGCAAATGCCCGCCGACGTGGCCACGATGAATTCGGTGGTGCGCTATCGTGATCTCGCCACGCAGCAGGAGCATCGTGTGACGCTCGTGTATCCGCAGCATCTGGCGAACACTGAAGGCGGTATTTCGGTACTGGCTCCCGTGGGCAGCGCGCTGCTCGGCCTGCGTCTGGGCCAATCGATCCACTGGCAAGTGCCGGGTGGCCACCTGATCGAGCTGGAATTGCTCGGCATCGATTACCAGCCCGAAGCCGCTGGCGAATACCACCGCTGATTCTCCTCTGCGCAGCACCATTGGGAGATTCGGATCTCCCGAGTCTCCCAACCACTTCTGACGTCTTCCCGGCACTTTTCAGCGTTTCCCCGCACTTCCGCACTTCCGAAGTTCCTCGCTGCTCCCCACAATTCCCGTAGTGCCGCCGGCAGTTCCCGTGTTTCTCTTGTTTTCCGGTTTCAGCGACGCAGCCAGCCGCGCGCGATCGGCCACGCCATCAAGCGGCGATAGATGCCTTCGAGGATCGCCGAGACGATGCGGGTCGTTTCCTGCGCGCTCGCCGTGCGCATGATGAGGGCCACGACGATCGAGACCACCAGGCCGCCGAGCATGTCGACCGGCCAGTGAACGCCGAGATAAACGCGTGCCCAGCACACCGGCAGGGCGCAAATCAGCAGCAACCGGCCGAGCAGACGCGGCGTGCGCGCGAGCGTCCCCATCAGCACGAATGCCGACGTGAACATGATCGATGCGTGGTTGCTGGGGAATGCGCTCGTGGGCGCATGGGCGAGCAGGTTCGTGCCCAGACCGACGACGAACGGCCGCGGTTCGGCCCAGGCCAGCCCGATGACGAAATTGATCAACAGCACGAGACCCACGCCAAGCAGTCCGTGAACGGCACCTTCGCGGTCGCGTCCGCCCGCGAGCCAAAGGGTGGCCAGACCCACGGGAAGCAGAAGAATCAGGTATTTGGCGAGGAAGATGGCGACGGCCAGTTCACCTTCGCTCACGTTGGGCGAGGCATTGCTGGCCAGAAAGAGGGCGCGGTTGAGCGAATCCATGAAGTCCGGGGGGGCGAGAAAGGGGCCACCGGTCGTCCGGGACACTACCGGGCTACACGCTGCCGGTGCATCGACGGCCGCCGGCAGGCGGTTTGTGACGAAAACATGACGAATTCTGACTGAGCCGCTCCCCGTTGGAAAGTTGCATTTGTCATCATTTTGTAACACGTTGATTTGTCACTTTTCTTTCGACGCACTCGAGGGTAAAATCGCGCCGTTATAGCTCTCAGGAGGTCCTTCCGTGGACAGTGGTTCTAGTGGTAGTTGCCGGTCGACGCAGGTCGACACCATCACCGCGAGTTAGTCCCCGGGATCTTCCCTGCCGCTAACTCGCATAGCCGGGTTGGCGCGCACCTCTGATGTACGTCTCGATTGTCCAGTCCCCTTGGCCGACGCGCCAAAGGGCTTTATTGGGCCATGCCGATAGCGTCCGTCTTTCGTAGCACGCTCCCTAATTAGCTTTACATCTGCCGTTCGGGCTGTCCCGTCGTGCGCGTGTGTTCGCTTTCACGCCGCTTGCCGTTTACTGCTGGCACTGGCTGTGAAACCCGAACCCATCGCTTGCGTCGGGCGGATTGCCGCGCGGCCGGGAGATTTATCGTGTTCCGTTACTCCATGACCCTTCGCGGAGGCAATCCGCAAGCCCTGATGCTGCCGAGCGAGTGCCTGCATCACTATCACGTCGATCCGCATCCGGACGCCGCCATCGCGGTGCGTCCGGGCGCGGCGACGCGTCTCGGGCATTGGCTGCGCGCGTTTGTGCGCCGCGAGAAAACGGCGGGCTGACCCTGCCTCACGACATTCCCGGGGCACCGGCGATTCACCGGTGCCCCGGGCATTTTCAGGATGTACCCGATGCAACAAGCTCTCACGCTCAGCGAGCGACTGATTGCGGTGCTTGGCGCGCGCCTTGGCCTGCGCTTTTTCCGTCGCCGCGACATGCTCGAAACCCTCGATGCGCCGGCGCATGGCCACGAGGCACCGCCCGGTCTCGTCGACGCCGCCCGCGACGCCGGCCCGGATCTGCTCGCACGGCTGAGCACTACCCGCGACGGCCTCTCCGACGATGAAGCCGCGACCGTGCGTGCCCGTGTCGGCGCCAACGAAGTCGAGCACGAGAAGCCGTTGCCCTGGTGGCGGCACCTGTTCAACTGCTACCGCAATCCGTTCAACCTGCTGCTCTCGGCACTGGCCGCTGTGTCATACGCGACCGACGACACCGAGGGAACGATCATCATCGCGTCGATGGTGATCATTTCCACGGTGTTGCGATTTGTGCAGGAAGCGCGTTCGAACAAGGCTGCCGAAAAGCTCAAGGCGATGGTGAGCACGACGGCCACGGTGTTGCGTCGTGAGGTGCTGGGCAATGGCGGCGCCGAGGCGGACAACGTGCGCCGACTGGGTCGCATGGGCCGCGAAATGCCGTTGGCCGAACTCGTACCGGGCGACATCGTGCTGCTCGCGGCAGGCGACATGATTCCGGCGGATGTGCGCATTCTCGCGGCCAAGGACTTGTTCATCTCGCAGTCGGCACTCACGGGTGAGGCGCTGCCCGTTGAGAAATTCGCCCATGCGTGCGAGTCCGGCGGGAACAACCCGCTCGCGTACGACAACCTCGCCTTCATGGGGACGAACGTCGTTAGCGGCTCGGCCACGGCGGTCGTGGTGGCGACCGGGGCGCGCACGTTCTTCGGCTCGCTCGCACAACGCGTCACGGCGCTGCAACCGACGGTGACGTCGTTCCAGCAGGGCGTGAACCGCGTATCTTGGGTGCTGATCCGCTTCATGCTGGTCATGACACCCATCGTGTTGCTCATCAACGGCTTCACCAAGCACGACTGGCTCGAAGCCTCGCTTTTCGCGCTGTCGGTGGCGGTCGGCCTCACGCCTGAAATGCTGCCGATGATCGTGACGGCCACGCTTGCCAAGGGCGCGGTCGTGCTTTCGCGCAAGAAGGTGATCGTCAAGCGGCTCGATGCGATCCAGAACTTCGGCGCGATGGACGTGCTGTGCACGGACAAGACCGGCACGCTGACGCAGGACAAGATCTGTCTCGAGCGTCATACCGATGTCTGGGGCCACGCCTCGGAAGATGTGCTCGAGTACGCCTATCTCAACAGCTTCTACCAGACTGGCCTGAAGAACCTGCTCGACGTGGCCGTGCTCGATCACGCGGAGCTGCATCAGCGTCTGGACGTGGTCAATCGGTACCGCAAGATCGACGAGATTCCGTTCGACTTCCAGCGCCGTCGCATGTCGGTGGTTGTCAGCGAAGACGGCACGCACCACGAGCTGATCTGCAAGGGCGCGGTGGAAGAGGTGATGGCGGTGTGCGAGCGCGTGCAGCATGGCGCGAATGTCGAGCCGCTTACGCCTGACGTGCTGGCCCGCCTGCGTCGCGTGACGGCCGATCTGAATGCCGAGGGGTTGCGCGTGGTGGCGGTGGCGACGCGTCATTTGCCGCCGGTGCGTGACAACTACAGCATTGCGGATGAGAGCGAACTCATCCTCGTGGGATACATCGCGTTTCTCGATCCGCCCAAGGAGTCGACGGCGCCTGCATTGAAGGCGCTTGCGGCGTCGGGGGTCGACGTCAAGGTGCTCACGGGCGACAACGATCTCGTCACGGCCAAGGTCTGTCGTGAAGTGGGCCTGAAGGTGGATGGCTGTGTGCTGGGCGACGACATCGAGACGATGAGTGACGCCGAACTGGCGCAGACGGTCGAGCGTGCCAACGTGTTCGCGAAGCTCACGCCCGCCCACAAGGAGCGGCTTGTGCGCATGCTGCGCGCGAACGGTCACGTGGTCGGCTTCATGGGCGATGGCATCAACGATGCGCCGGCCCTGCGCGCGGCCGATATCGGGATTTCGGTAGACACGGCGGTGGACATTGCGAAAGAGGCGGCCGATCTGATCCTGCTGGAGAAGAGTCTGATGGTGCTCGAGCAGGGCGTGATCGAAGGACGTCGTACGTTCGCGAACATGCTCAAGTACATCAAGATGACGGCCAGCTCGAACTTCGGCAACGTCTTCTCGGTGTTGATTGCGAGTGCGTTTTTGCCGTTCCTGCCGATGTTGCCGCTGCAATTGCTCACGCAGAACCTGCTCTACGATCTGTCGCAGACGACGATTCCGTTCGACAACGTCGATGACGAGCAACTGACGCGCCCGCAACGCTGGAACCCGGCGGATCTGTCGCGCTTCATGGTGTTCTTCGGCCCGATCAGCTCGATTTTCGACGTGCTGACGTTCCTGGCGATGTGGCATTTGTTCGGGGCGAACAGCGCCGAGCACCAGACGCTCTTCCAATCGGGTTGGTTTGTCGAAGGGTTGCTGTCACAGACGCTGATCGTGCACCTGATCCGCACGCGCCGCGTGCCGTTCGTGCAGAGCCGTGCCGCGTGGCCGTTGCTGCTGATGACGGGGGCGGTGATGCTGATTGGCCTGATGCTGCCGATGTCGCCGTTCGCGGACACGTTCAAGATGCAGGCGCTGCCGCTCGCGTACTTCCCGATGCTCGCGGCCATCTTGCTCGCCTATGCCGTGCTGACGCAAATGATGAAGGGCATGTTTGCACGACGATTCGGGTGGCAGTGAGGTCGATCGCTTTAGCTTGAGGGCAGACCAGCGGCGAGGGATCGCCGCTGGTCACTCACATCAGACAATCAGATTTCCCTCAATCATCCACCCAGGTTCCTGATGGGCGATCGAAGTGCTGGCTTCTGGGCGCGAAGACGTCGCGGGCATCGTCGAGTTCGAGGGTGACGTCGAGCGCGCCATCGTTGTCGCGTTTGGCGCTTCCCAACGGATCGTTGCAGCATAGCCACAACGACACATCCGAAGGCATCCCGTCCACACGGAACGACTTCTGCTTGCCGATCAGAAACGGCTCCCCCTCCTTGCCGAACCGTCCGATCAACTGTCCCATCAGGGCGTCGTGTCCGTGATAGGGATACGCATCGTCACCCGAGACCTTGTGCAGATAGGTGGCGCCGGAGTTCGGGGTGCGACCGTCGGGGTCGCGGCGTCCGAACTTGCGGTCGTCCGTGCGCGTGCACCATTCACCCTGTGCTCGCAGAATCACCTTCGGCGCCGACTGCGCGCCGATCCGGTACCCCGTGTCCTGCCAGCCTTCCGAGGCGTACACCTTCATGCGCTTGTTGATGCGATCTGTCGTCATGACACGCTCCATCGTTGACGGGGGGCCAAGAACGGATCGCCGAATGTCGGCTTTCGCTACGCGAATTTCGGTCAGTTCGAGTGTAGACGCACCGCTTCATTGCCCGAAGCGTAAGCGCGGAGTCCTGCCTCCAAACGGCGTTTCGGCGAGACGACGATGCCTAACTCCGCATATAACTCGTCCAGTGCCTCGCGCGTGCCGACCAGCAACGCGGTGGTCTGTCCGCTGATATCGGACAGCACGCTCACCAGTGTCTGGCCCTGACAGGTCTCCCGCGCGGTGACGAACTGCGTCAAGGTCAGTGCGGCGAGCGTGGCGAAGCGCTCGGCCTGCACGAGGCCGTTGATCTGGAACACCGGCTGCGCGGCGCCGGTGGCGCGTGGGGCGAGTCGCACGTAGGTGCCGTCGCTGTAGGCGCCAAGCGCCGCAAACAGTTTCTCGCGGCCTTGGGGGCCCAACGCGCAATGATCGCCGTGTACCCAGCGCGAAATCGTGTTGCCTGTGATGCCAGTCGCGTACGCGAGCCGGGCCAACGTCGTGCCCGAGAGCTTGATGAGCAGACGGGCGACGGTGCGGTGACGCTGTTCGATGTCATCCATAACGGGAGTCCTGTCGTAAAGGCGTTCGGGCCGACGCACCAGCGCGTCGTGACGAGCGGTGTCCGGCGTCAGAACGCCATCGTCACTTCGAGTTGAGCATCGATCTCTTTGCGAAGCGTCGGTGAGCAAGGCATGAGCGGACGGCGAACCGTCTCCGCACACAACCCCAGCGACGCCAGCGCGGCTTTGATCGCCACCGGATTCGGTTCCGAAAACAGTCGCCGAATGAGCGGCTTCATGCCGTTGAAGAGCGTTGTCGCGTGGGCCATGTCGCCCTCGCGCACATAGCGGAACAGCTTCAGATAAAGGTCGGGTCGTATGTGGGCCGCGGCCGAGATGCATCCAGCCGCGCCCGCTTGCAACGCGGGCAGCAACTGCATGTCGTCACCACACAGCACACGCATGGTGACCTGCGACGGCAGATGCAGAAGCGGATGCGCATCGCATTCCTTGATCGCCGCGAACGCATCGTGCGAGGCCAACTCGCGGATCGTATCCACGCCAAGCGTCACGCCCGTGCGCAGCGGCACGTTGTAGAGCACGAGCGGCTTGCGTGTGCCGGCCGCCAGCGTGCGGTAGTGCCAGAGAATGCCTTCCTGAGAAGGGCGCAGATAGTAGGGCGGCGGCACCAGATACCCGGCGAGCGGCAAGTCTTCGACGTTGCGCATCTGCTGCGCGGCGTTGGCTGTGTCGGCAGCACCGACACCGGCCACCACGGGCGCGTGTCCGTGCGCGAGATGGCATGCCGTCTCGACGAGCCAGCGGCGCTCATCGTCGTCGAGCAGAGTGCCTTCCCCCGTAGTGCCGGCCACAACGAGGCCGTTCACTCCCGCAGCAAGGTAGTAGTCGACCAGACGCGCGAAGGCGTTGCGATCGATCTGGGCGCCGTTGGCGCCGGTCATGGGCGTGACGAGTGGAACCCACACGCCTTCAAAGATGGCTGTGTTCATAACGGGGTGGTGCAGGGTTGACTGGGGAATACGGGACGCATCGAGCCACCGTCGGGCCGTTGGAGCGCTCAGGCGGCAGGGCGCAGACGCAGCGCGCCGAACTCGGCTTCCGGCAACGATTGCATGACGACATGCATCGCCCGCGAGGCTTCGATACGCGGCAACGCAATCGACACCACTGCCGCGGTATCGCGCCGGATCGGGCGGATCGTCTCGACGCGCCACGGCAGCGGCAGACTCATCGCCAGGGTAACGGCGAGTGTCGAAACGGCTGCACGGCTGAGCGTGATATCGAGCGTCGCATCGAGGCGAACGCGAGGGGCGTGCCGATTGCGTTGCCGCGGTGTGGCGAAAACGTCGGTCAGGGGGAAGGTTTGGGTGCTCGCCGGCGAGGCGGCGATGGCGGTGCCGGAGGCAGTGCCCGAAGCACGCGCCGCAGGGGCGGGCGTTGCGCCGTAGGCGTGGAAAGTGTCGGCCGAGGTGGCGTTCGCACCAGGAGGTTCAAGGCTGGCGCGCTGAGCAAGGGTAGACATGGCAACGTGTCGATTGACGACATGAGTGACAACGAGGCCAGTCTAGGGACGCACAGATAAAAAAGGCGTCAAGATTTTTTGACGCCTGGTGATCGGGCAGGGGCAGCGGTCTGGCCGGGCGGCGACGCTATCCGTCAGCTCCGCTTCGGATACTCCGCATCATTGAACAGCACGCAGGCACCGTGCGGCGCGGCGCCGACATTGTCGCGGAAGAGCTTGAACACATTGCGCCACGGGTCGAACGGCAGTTGCGGCACTGGCTTCGGGGCCCGTGCGCCGAGCGTGGCGTCGTCGACTTCACAGTGCAGCACGTTATTCTCACAGTCGATCGAAATGATGTCCCCATCTTGCACGCGAGCGAGCATGCCGCCTTGCTCCGCTTCCGGCGACAGATGGATGGCCGCCGGCACCTTGCCCGACGCCCCCGACATCCGCCCATCGGTCACGAGCGCCACATGGTGGCCTTCGTCCTGTAACAGGCCCAGCATCGGCATGAGCTTGTGCAACTCCGGCATGCCGTTCGCGCGCGGCCCCTGGAAGCGCACCACGACGATGACGTCGCGCGTCAATTCTCCCGCCTTGAACGCGGCCTGTGCGGACTCCTGATCGGAGAACACACGTGCCGGGGCGCGCACCTTCTGATGTTCCGGTTTGACGGCGGAGGACTTGATGACGGCACGTCCCAGATTGCCCTCCAGCATGCGCAACCCGCCTTCGCGAGCGAACGGCTTCGCGGCCGGCCGCACGATGGTCTCGTCGAGGCTGTCCTTGGGAGCGTCTTGCCATGAAAGTACGTCGTCGCGAAGGAAGGCCTCCTGGGTATACGCGCGCAGACCGTGGCCCATCACCGTGGTCACGTCGTTGTGCAGGAAGCCGGCGTCGAGCAGTTCGCGGATGAGGAAATTCAGACCACCGGCGGCGTGGAATTGATTCACGTCGGCTTTGCCGCTCGGGTAGACATGCGCGAGCAGCGGCGTGACGTCCGACAGATCGGCGAAGTCCTGCCAGTCGAGCAGAATGCCGCCCGCGTGGGCCATGGCGACGAGGTGCAGCGTATGGTTGGTCGAGCCACCCGTGGCAAGCAGGCCGACCACGCCGTTGATGAACGCCCTCTCATCCAGAATGTGCGACGTGTTGATGCCGGACTTCGCCAGCGCCACGGCGCGAGCGGTCGCGGCCTGTGTGAGCGCATGACGCAGCGGAGTATGCGGATTGACGAACGACGCCCCCGGCAGATGCAATCCCATGAACTCCATGAGCATCTGATTGCTGTTGGCCGTGCCGTAGAACGTGCAGGTGCCTTCGGTGTGATAGGCGGCCAGTTCGGAGTCGAGCAGCGCTGCGCGCGTGAGGCGGCCAGCGGCATATTCCTGTCGGATGCGCGACTTCTCGTCGTTGGGCAACCCGGAAGGCATCGGGCCCGCCGGGGAGAACACGGCGGGCAAATGGCCGAACGCCTGCGCGGCGATCACCAGTCCCGGCACGATCTTGTCACACACGCCGAGGAACATGGCGGCGTCGAACATCTGGTGCGAGAGCGCGATGACCGAGGCCATCGCGATCACGTCGCGAGAGAACAGCGAGAGTTCCATCCCGGGGTAACCCTGTGTCACGCCATCGCACATCGCGGGCACGCCGCCGGCCACTTGCGCACTCGCGCCATGCGCCCGTGCGGCGGACTTGATGATGTCGGGGAACTCCACGAACGGCGCATGCGCCGAAAGCATATCGTTGTATGCGGTGACGATGCCGATGTTGGGCGTTCGCTCCGAGCGGATCTTGAGGCGATCGTCGGCCGGAGCGGCGGCCAGGGCGTGAGCCAGATTGGCGCAGCCCAGCGTCTCGCGTCCCGGTTGTCCCTGCGTGGCCCGGGAGACACCTTCCAGATAAGCCTGACGGGACGACCGGCTACGCTCGATGAGGCGCTCGGTCACGCGTTGTACCACCGGATGCAGCGGCACGTGGTGCGAAGACTGGGTCATGGTGATTCCGGGACGTTGTGGGTCGGCCCGATGCGGATGACGCGAGCGACGCGTTTGACGCCTGCGACACCATTCGCATGCTGGCTTGACGTGATGCCCTGTCCTAAATCATCGAGGGATGATGTAGTCAAAGCACGAGATTTTGTTGCCTCAAAGTGTAGTTAAACTACAATGCAGTGTCAAAGTTGCGCTTCTTCAGTGACATCCGAACGTCAGCCAAGTTCGGTCGTCGTCAGGTGGTGTCGATGAAGAGCGCCGGTCGCACGGAGTCCACGCTCTCTATGAACACGCCTTCACCCTATACCTTTGTGTTGTTCGGCGCCACCGGCGATTTGTCGCTGCGTAAAGTGCTGCCAGCGCTATTCCGGGCGTTCCGCACGGGCCAGTTAGGCTCCGACGCCGCCACCGATACCGGCCACATTCTGGCCATCTCCCGCAAGCCGATGGACGCCGCCTCGTATCGCGCATGGTGCGAGGAGCATGCGCGCGAGCACATCAAGCCCGACGTCTGGGACGAGGCTGCCTGGAAGCAATTTCTCGCGACCATCGACTACATGCCGCTCGATCTCGGCAAGGAAGACGAGTTCGGCGCGCTGGCGCAGCGACTGGCCAAGCGCAAGGGCGTGCGCATCTTCTATCTGGCCACGGGGCCCTCGCTGTTCATCCCCGTGTGCGAAGGGCTGCGCAGCGCCAAGCTCAATGAAAACAGTCGCATCGTGCTGGAGAAGCCGCTCGGGCACGATCTGGCCTCGTCGGTGGCGATCAACGATGCCGTGGGTGCGAGCTTCCGCGAAGACCAGATCTATCGCATCGACCACTACCTCGGGAAAGAGGCGGTGCAGAACCTGCTGGCGCTGCGATTCGGCAATGCGATCTTCGAGCCGTTGTGGCGGCGTGAGTTGATCGAGAGCATTCAGATCACGATTGCCGAGGCCATCGGTGTCGAAGGACGCGGCGAGTTCTACGAACAGACCGGCGCGCTGCGCGACATGGTGCAGAACCATCTGTTGCAACTGCTGGCCATCGTGGCGATGGAGCCGCCGCTGTCGATGGACGCCGATGCCGTGCGCGACGAGAAGCTGCGTGTGCTGCGTTCGCTGCGCCCGCTGGACGACGAGACCGTCGCCCGCAACGTGGTGCGCGGTCAGTATGGCGGCGGCGCTATCGACAAGTCGGCGGTGCCGGCCTATGTCGACGAGCCGGGCGTGCCGCCCGACAGCAAGACGGAGACGTTCGTGGCCGTCAAAGCGGACATCGACAACTGGCGCTGGGCGGGCGTGCCGTTCTTCCTGCGCACCGGCAAGCGGCTCGGCGAGCGTGTGGCGGAGATCGTCGTGAACTATCGCGCGACCCCGTATCCGCTGCTTGGCGAAGCGACAGCGCAGCCCGGCGCGAATCGTCTCGTCATTCGCTTGCAGCCGAACGAGTCCATGCGTCTTTACTGTCTGGCAAAGCAGCCGGGTGAAGGCATGACGTTGCAATCAGTCCACCTCGATCTGGCGTTCGATCAGTTCTTCAAGGGACACAGGATGGACGCGTACGAACGCTTGTTGCTCGACGTCATCAACGGGCGTCTCGCGCTCTTCGTGCGGCGCGACGAGCAGGAACAGGCATGGCGCTGGGTCGCCCCGATTCAGGCGCACTGGTCGCGTCAGCACAAGGGACCGAAGCGCTACGCTGCCGGGACGTGGGGGCCGCCCGCTGCCAGCGCGCTGCTCACGCAGTACGGCACGAGCTGGGTCGAAGAAGACAATTGAGACGGATCGCCGGGCGACGCACAGCGATCGTCCGGCGCAGCCAGTCCGCAGCCAAGGAAACCGGAGGCAGACACGCATGATTCACTGGCGCATATTTCCCACGCGCGAGGCACAGGCGCAGGCGCTCGCCAACGCTGTTGTCGCGGGGCTCGATGAAGCCCTGACCATTCGCCCGCGCGCGTTACTCGCCGTGTCGGGCGGCACCAGCCCCAAGGCATTTCTCACGCAACTGGCCCGGTTGCCCGTGGCATGGCGCGACATCGCCATCACACTGGTTGACGACCGATGGCTGCCGCCCACCCATGCCGAGAGCAATGCGCGACTCGTCGCCGAGACGCTACTGCCCGGCGCCAAGGGCGCGCAGTGGCTACCGCTGGTCGACATCGCGACAGACGCCTCGCTGCAAGTGCAGACGCTCAACGACACCTGGACGCATGGCGTGCCGCAAGTGTGCGTGCTCGGCATGGGCGAGGACGGCCATACGGCGTCGCTTTTCGCCGATGCTCCGCAGTGGCACGACGCCACCACCACCCGTCACAAATTCGTACTCGTGCAGCCGCAACGCGCGCCGCATCTGCGGGTGTCGTGGTCGCTCGCGGCACTGGCGGCGTGTGAGCGTCTCATCCTGCAGATTCAGGGGCCGGCCAAACGTGCCGTGCTCGAAGCTGCACAAACCGAGGAACAGGACAACGCCATCTCCCGGCTGATCCACCGTGAAGGAGTGAAGATCGATGTCTTCTGGAGTGAGGAGTAATCCGCCGCACGTCAGTGGTCCGCGACTGCTGGCCGATATCGGCGGCACCAACGCCCGTTTCGCGCTGGAAATTGCCCCGGGCGATCTTGTCGAGATCCGTGACTACGCCTGCGACGATTATCCCGGTGTTCCCGAAGTCATCCGCGCCTATCTCGAAGAGGCCGATCACGCCGAGCCGGTGAAGCACGCCGCGATTGCCATTGCCAATCCGATCGAGGGCGACGAGGTTCGCATGACGAACCGCGACTGGCACTTCTCGATCGAGGCGACACGTCGTGCGCTGGGCTTCGAGACGTTGTTGGTCGTCAACGACTTCACCGCGCTTGCGATGGCACTGCCTTACTTGTCGGCGGGGCAGAAGCGACAGGTCGGCGGTGGCGAGCCGCAGCCCAATGGCGTTATCGGATTACTCGGCCCGGGCACCGGCGTTGGGGTGTCAGGCCTCATTCCTGCGGGAGATCGCTGGATCGCGCTCGGCAGCGAGGGCGGACACACAACGTTCGCGCCGGCGGACGAGCGCGAAATCGATGTATTGCGCTACGCGTGGAAGCACTTCCCGCATGTGTCGTTCGAGCGGCTGGTTGCAGGGCCCGGCATGGCGCTCGTCTATCAAGCCCTCGCGGAGCGCGACGGCTGCGAAGTGAAACCGCTGGAGACGCCCGCCATCGTGAAGCTCGCGCAAGGCGGCGATACGCTCGCCCGCGAGACGGTCGATTGCTTCTGCGCGATGCTGGGCACGCTCGCGGGCAATGTCGCCGTATCGCTGGGGGCGGTTGGCGGCGTGTATCTGGGCGGCGGCGTGATTCCAAAGCTCGGCAAGCTGTTCGAAGACTCGCCGTTTCGCCAGCGCTTCGAGTCGAAGGGCCGTTTCGAAGACTATCTGAAGAAGATTCCGACGTACGTCATCACGGCCGATCACCCGGCATTTCTCGGTACGTCCGCCATTCTTGCCGAGCAACTCGGCACGCATGCGGCAGGGGCGGGCGCGTTGATCGATCGTCTGCATCGTTTGCGTGATCGGCTGAGTCCGGCGGAGCAGCGTGTGGCGGAACTCACGCTCAAACAGCCGCGCGCACTGCTCGCGGAGCCCGTTGCGGAAATCGCCCGTCTCGCGCGGGTGAGCCAGCCCACGGTCATTCGCTTCTGCCGCAAGCTCGGCTGTCAGGGGCTGTCGGACTTCAAGCTCAAGCTTGCGAGTGCGCTGACCGGCACGCTGCCCGTGCGTCACGGACAGGTGCACGTGGGCGACTCGGCGGCGGAATTCAGTGCGAAGGTGCTCGATAACACCGTGTCGTCGATTCTGCAGATGCGCGAGCATCTCGACGCACGTACGGTCGAAGCGGCGGTCACGTTGCTCGACGGTGCGCATCGCATCGAGTTCTACGGGCTGGGCAATTCCGGCGTGATCGCACAGGACGCGCACTACAAGTTCTTCCGTTTCGGCATGCCGACCATCGCGTACGGCGATCCGTATCTATTGCAGGCGTCGGCGGGGCTGTTGGGCGACGGCGATGTCGTGGTCGCGATCTCCGCCTCAGGGCGTTCGGCGGACCTGAACCGTGCCGTCGATATTGCCGTGGCGCGCGGTGCGAAGGTCATTGCGCTCACCGCGCGCAACTCACCGCTGGCGAAGAAGGCGACGCTTGTTCTACCGAACGATCACGTCGAGACGATGGGTGCCCATGTGACGATGATCGCGCGGATTCTGCATCTGGCCGCCATCGATGTGCTGGCGGTCGGCGTTGCGATACGTCGCGCCGGGCCGGGGGCGGAGGCGGCGGGCGAGGGCGCGCTCGACTGGCTGGGACATGGCGGGCAGGATTCGGGCACGTCGGCTGCGGCCTGACGTCGCTTTGACATCCGTTCGGATTCCCGCCGATCGACATGAGGGAAATCGAATGGCCGCGGGCGATACCGTGGCCATTCGCGCATGACGGGGCCGTGAAATGCCACGCCCGTGCCAAGCGCAGCTTGATATCCCTAAACATGTTTAGCATAATGCGGCATATGAAAGTGTCCGATTCCGCCCAACGTTTCGGCTTTCTCGTGGCAGACGTCCAACGTCTGTTCGGGCGCCGCTTCGAGCAGTTTGCGCAGCGCACGCTGCCGATGACACGCGCGCAATGCCGCTTGCTCGTCTATCTCACGGTCAATCGAGGCGTGAGTCAGACCGTGCTGGCCGATATTCTCGAAACCCCGCCACAGACGCTCGCCCGCATGCTGGAGCGCATGGAAGAGGCGGGGTGGGTACGCCGTCGTCCCGACGCTCGCGACCCGCGCATCGAACGTCTGTTTGCCACGCGTGCGGCCGTCGAGCAGTTGCAGGTGGCCCGCATGCTCTCCGACGAAGTGCGCAATGAGGCGCTGCACGGCCTGACCGCCTTCGAGACCGTGCAACTCATGCAATTGCTGCAAAAGGTGCGCCGTAATCTCACGAACGTCGTGCCGACGCCGCTCGACACGGTGGTGCCCGCGATGCTGCGTCGCCCGCAGACGGCTGGCGAGCGCGATGACGGCGACGCCGCATCCCATCCTATTGAAGACCCCGACGACGACCTGTCGGAATGCGCCGACTTGCGGCCGCAGTAGCACACGCCTAGCATGGGAAGTCTCCAAACCAACCCCGGAGACTGTCATGACGAATCACGTATACAAGCAGATCGAGCTGACCGGCTCGTCGAGCAAGTCCATCGACGATGCCGTCAAATGCGCTATCGAGCGCGCGAGCAAGACGTTGCGCAATCTGAACTGGTTCGAGATCATCGAGACTCGTGGTCATATCGAGGATGGCAAGGTCGCTCACTGGCAGGTCACGCTCAAGGTCGGCGTGCGCCTGGAAGACTGACCCCGGGCGGACCTTAAGTCCCTTCCTTACCGAGCTTAATCACCTTAACCACGACGGTTGACGTTCCGCGCGCCCCACGCCATCCAGCGCCTCATTCCCTGAGAATGGGCATGGCGCAGGGACACCGCGGACGTCATCCAGTCGTGTCACAATAGGCGCATACTCGAGATCACGAAAAAGACAGAAGAGGTTTGCGCATGTCCGAACAAGAACCGGTCCATGCCACCCGATCGATCACGGATCCGGTGGAAGCCGTCGCCTACCTGAAGACGATTTACGACGCCAACACGGCGTACCTTCGCGCTGCTTTCGCACGTTTTTCCACGCAGAAAGATCAGACGCGGCGTGTGAGCGCGCATTACCCGTTCATCCGCATCACCACCGAAGACATCACCCAACTGGACAAGCGCCTGTCATATGGCTTTGTTTCGGGCCCGGGCAGCTATCAGACGACGGTCACACGCCCGGATCTGTTCGAGAACTACTACATCGAGCAGCTTCGACGTCTGGCACACAATCACGGCGTGGCGTTCGAAGTCGGCGTCTCCGACGAGCCGATCCCGGTGCATTTCGCCTATCAGGACGGTGTATACCTCGAAGGCGATCTCGATCAGACGCACCTGCGCGCCATGCGCACGGTCTTCGACGTGCCCGATCTGGCCACGATGGATGACAGTATCGTGAACGGCACGCGCGATCCGCTGCCCGGCGAGATCCTGCCGCTTGCTCTGTTCACGGCACCGCGCGTCGACTATTCGCTGCAACGTCTGCGGCACTACACGGCCACGTCGCCCGAGAATTTCCAGAACTACGTGCTCTTCACGAACTACCAGTTCTATATCGACGAGTTCGTCGAACTGGGGCGTGAGTTGATGAGCGCCACCGACGACCCTGCGGTGCGCGAGTACCGCAACCAGTACACGGCGTTCGTTGAGCCGGGCAACGTCACGCACTGGAACCAGAACATTGGCGAGCGCGACCCGCAGGGCACGCCGCCGCCTCGCTTGCCCCAGATGCCGGCGTATCACCTCGTGCGCCCGGACAACACCGGCATCACGATGGTGAACATCGGCGTGGGGCCGTCCAACGCGAAGACCATCACCGATCACATTGCCGTGCTGCGTCCGCATGCGTGGGTCATGCTCGGACACTGCGCAGGGCTGCGCAACTCGCAGCGTCTGGGCGACTACTGTCTGGCGCACGGTTACGTGCGTGAAGACCACGTGCTCGACGATGACCTGCCGCTATGGGTACCGGTGCCGCCGCTGGCTGAAGTGCAAGTCGCGCTTGAGCGTGCCGTGGCCGACGTCACGCAACTCGACGATTTCGAACTCAAGCGCGTGATGCGCACGGGCACGGTCGTCACCGTCGACAACCGCAACTGGGAGTTGCGCGATCACCGTGAGCCTGTGCAGCGCATGAGCCAGAGCCGTGCGATTGCGCTCGACATGGAAAGCGCGACCATCGCGGCGAACGGCTTCCGTTTCCGGGTGCCGTACGGCACGTTGCTGTGCGTGAGCGACAAACCGCTGCATGGCGAACTGAAGCTGCCGGGCATGGCGGATCGGTTCTATCGCGAGCGTGTCGACCAGCATCTGAAGATCGGCGTGAAGGCGATGGAGTTGTTGCGCGATAACGGTCTGGACCGTCTGCACAGTCGCAAACTGCGCAGTTTCAACGAAGTCGCATTCCAGTAACGCACCCCCGGCGGCCGCGATGTTTCGACGACTGAAACTCGCCGCCGCCGCCCTCGCGCCCCGTGTCACGGGGCCTCGCAGCCCTTGCGTGCAGGCGGCTGCCACCAGTAGCACAATCCCCGCACACACCGGCCGCGAGCTGCGCGCCGGTGTTCTCGTTTCTCGTCATCAAGGATCATCGTGGAGCTAGTCAACCACGTCGTGCCTTGGGCAGCGCACGACACTCGCCTTCTGCTGTCCTGTCTCGTCGGCCTCGTGGCCATCATCTTTTTCATCAGCGCCCTCAAGCTATCGCCGTTTCTGTCGATCCTGATCGGCACGTTCATCGCGGGTCTCGGTGCGGGCTTGCCGCTCGACGCGGTGGCCAGTTCGTTCAGCAAGGGGGCCGGCGGCCTGCTGGGTGATGCGGGCATGATCATCGCGCTGGGGGCCATGCTCGGTGCCTTGATGGCCGACACCGGTGCTGCCGACCGAATCGTGACCGTGTTGCTCACGTTTGCGAAAGGATCGGCGCTACCGTGGATGATGGCGCTCGTCGCGATGATCATCGGCCTGCCGCTGTTCTTCGAAGTGGGGCTGGTGATGATGGTCCCGATCATCTTCGTGATGGCGCGTCGGGCCAACACGCCAATCCTGCGCGTGGCGATTCCGGCACTGGCGGGCATGACCACACTGCACGCGCTGGTGCCGCCGCACCCGGGGCCGCTGATCGCCGTCTCGGCGTTGCATGCGGATCTGGGCATGACGATGGGCCTCGGCCTGCTGATCGCCATTCCGGCAGTGATTCTGGCCGGCCCGCTCTATGGGATGTGGCTTGCACCGCGTCTGCATGTCGAAGCGCCGCAGCAACTGGGCGACCTGTTCACCAAGCGCGATGACGATGTGCCGCCGCCGCCGTTTGCGTCCGCGTTGCTGGTGATCCTGCTACCTGTGGTGCTGATGCTCGGGCGCACGCTGGCGAAGGTTGCGCTGACGCCCGACACACCGGTGTTCGACGCGCTCAACTTTCTGGGCGAGCCGATCATCGCGCTGGCCCTGACGGTCGTCGTCGCCATCGTCGTGCTCGGCTGGAGCCGTGGCTTGCCGCGCGCCCGCGTGGGCGAGACGCTGCGCCGTGCGTTGCCGCCGATTGCCGGGCTGCTGCTCACCATCGGCGCGGGTGGCGGGTTGAAGCAGGCACTGGTGACGGCCGGAATCGCGACGACCATCGGCAAGGTGGCCGTCGGCACGCATATGCCGCTCATTCTGTTGGCGTGGCTGATCGCTGTGGCGCTGCGTCAGGCGACGGGGTCGGCAACGGTGGCCACGACGACCACCGCGGGTATCGTCGCGCCACTGGTGATGCATCTGCCCCCGGTGCAAGGCTCGCTGATCGCACTGGCGATCGGGGCGGGCTCGGTGTTCTTCTGCCACGTCAATGACGCCGGCTTCTGGATGGTGCGCGAGTACTTCGGACTCAAGCTCAAGGAGACGCTGTGGGTGTGGTCGGTGCTGCAGACGATCGTGTCCGTGGTCGGATTGGTGATGACGCTGCTGCTCTGGCAGATCCTCGTTTGAGCTGATCGGTCGATGGCATAAAAAAAAGCGCGCAGACCTTTCGGTCGCGCGCTTTTTTCATCATGGCCAGACGGTGCTGGCCGCTACTGACTGATGCTGGCTGATGCGGGTACGAGAGGCGTGAGGCTCAGGAAAACACGCGTTTGGCGTGAATGCCCAGCCCCAGCGCCACGCTGGCGAGGCGGTCGCCGAAGACTGGCGTCGCTTTCGGGAAAGCCGCGCACATCGCGTCGGACAGGCAGCGCAATCCCGTGGAACCGCCGGTGAAGTAAAGCGCATCTACGTCCTCGGCGCGCAATCCCGCCAGCGCAGCCGTGTGCACGGCACCGGCCGTGATGCTCGCGATTTCGTCGCTGACGGCTTCCACCAGTCCGGCTTCCGAGAACGCAACGGCAAGCGCACGTTCGATCACCGAGAGGTCGATGCTCGTCTCGCCACCTGCCGACACCTCGATCTTTGCGTCTTCCGCATGGCCGACGAGCGCATGGCCGAGGCGTTGCTCGACCGTGCGCATGAGGCGTCGGTGATGCACCGGATCGGCGTACAGGTGAGCGGTGAGTGCCAACTCGCCCACACGTTTCGGCGTGTAGACGGTGTTGATCAGATGCCACGTCGCCAGATCGAAATAGATGCGGTTCGGCACTTCCTTGCCGTCCGGGCCGAGCGCTTTATAGCCGATTTCGCGCAGGATCGTGGCCAGTTCAATGCGACGGTCGAAGTCGGTACCGGCAATGTGCACGCCGTGGTGGGCGAGCACGTCGCCCTTGCGGTCCAGATGGCGAGCGCGTTCCGGCCCCACGCGCACGAGCGAGAAGTCCGACGTACCGCCGCCGATATCGACGACGAGTACCTGCTGCTCGCTGGTGAGACGCGACTCGTAGTCAAAGGCGGCCGCAATCGGCTCGAACTGGAAGTGGACGTCCTGGAATCCCACGTCACGCGCGCTTTGTTCGAGCGAGCGCTGTGCGGCGGCATCGGCGCGCGGGTCGTCGTCAACGAAGAACACGGGGCGGCCCATTACGACCTGACGCAGATCGCCGCCATCGGCCTTGAGCGCGTGAGTGCGCAGATGACGCAGGAACGTGGCGATGATGTCGATGTAGCGCATCGCCGAGCCGTTGCCGAGGTCGGTGGTGCTTTCGATCAGGGAGGAGCCGAGCAGGCTTTTGAGCGAGCGCATCAGGCGCCCGTCGTAGCCGTCGACGTAATCGGAGACAGCTTGGCGGCCAAACGAGGCACGTCCGCCTTCGTCGGCGTTGAAAAATACGGCGGTCGGCAGCGTGCCGTAGCCGGATTCAAGTTCGACCAGACGCATGGCCGCGCCGTCTTGCACGGCGACGGCAGAATTCGAAGTGCCGAAATCGATAGCGCAAAAACTCATGGCGTTTGCGGCCCGCGCAGGCGAGCCGTAAAAGGTCGGCAGTGTAGCACGGCCGGGTGGGCGACCGGGGGAACGCGTCGGAACCGCCGGTGCGCGCCTCTCATCCGCGTGCCGATTTGGCGTCCGGCTGGGCGGACGGCAACGTGCGCAGGCTGCTCACCACGGCAGCCACTGCCGCGAAGCCGGCCGCGACGTAAAGCGATGCGCGGGTGCCGTAGCCTTCCGGCGCCACGCTAAATACGAGGGCGACGAGCGCGGCTCCCGTCGTCTGCCCGGTCAGCCGTGCGGTGCCCAGCATGCCGCTGGCGCCGCCGCTGCGATGGGCGGGGGCGGACATGAGCATTGCGTAGTTGTTGGGCGACTGGAAGAGGCCGAAGCCGAAGCCGCACAACGCCATGCGCCAGACGATATCGATCGGATGCGGGTGCGCGGGCAGGAAGCCGAGCGCGAGCAGGCCGAGGGCGAACGCTGCCAGACCGATGGCGCCAAGCAGGCCCGGCTTGTAGTACTCGAGCAGACGTCCGGCCAGCGGCGCAATGACAACGATCGTGAGCGGCCAGGCGGTCATCAGCAAGCCGGTCTGAACGTGATCGAAGCCGAGCGTGTCCTGCAGGAAGAAGGGCAGTGAGACGAACGCGAGCATTTGCGCGCAGAACGACGCCATCGACGTGCAGATCGACAGTCCAAATATGGGGATGCGCAGCAGGTCGACGGGCAGCAGCGGGACCGGCTGGCTGCGTTGGCGTCGCACGAAGATCGTGCCGATGACGATGGCGGCGACCATTTCGATGGCGACGAGCCAGTGCTCTTGCCCATGCCCGAAAGAATCGATGCCGGAGATGAGCAACCCGAAGGTGAGCGCGCTCAACAGAGCACCGACCCAGTCGAAAGGATGCGAGGCGCGGGCCGTGTCGGGCAGAGAGCGCACGGCGATGACGAAGGCGATGATGCCGAGCGGCACATTGATGGCGAAGAGCCACGGCCAGTGCGCGATGGAGAGTACCCCGGCGGCAATCGTCGGACCGGCCGCGGACGAGACCGCCACGATGAGCGAGTTGAGGGCGACGCCGCGCCCGAGCCAGCGCGACGGGTAGATCGCTTTCACGAGCGCTGTATTCACGCTCATGATGCCGGCGGCTCCAAAGCCCTGCGCCACGCGCGCGAGGGTGAGCGTGACCAGCGAATCGGAGAGGGCACAGGCGAGCGAGGCGATGGTGAAGAGCGTGAGGCCGACAGTGTAGACGCGGCGATACCCCACGATCTCGCCCAGCGCAGCGAGCGGCAGCAGCGAGATGGTGATGGCGAGCTGGTAGGCGTTGACGATCCAGATCGACGTGGCGGGGCTGGCGTTCAGATCGCGGGCGATCGTGGGCAGCGCAACGTTGGCAATGGCGCTATCGAGCACCGAAAGCGAGATGGCGAGCATGACGGTCGCAATGGCCCAGACCCGGGCGGGCATGGGCATGCCGTCAGTGTGTGTGTCGGACATGAGAGCAGCGGAAGACAAAACGGTCGCGCGACCCGGCGTCTTGACGTGGGTCGTGACGCGGATACGCGAAAGGAAAGCGTCATCGTGCCCGAAATCCCAGAGGGGGGCCGTGATTCCGCGCAAAGCCTTGTGCTTACAGGGTTCTCGGGGTGCGGTATGTGTTTCGCCTGATGAAATTTACGTTTTGTCAGATGAAACTATGGTTGGCGCGGAAATCGCCGGGCCTCAAGACGCCTCAGCCTCGATATGAAAACGCGCGATGCGGACGTTGCCGAGCGGGTGATATGCCGTGCCGTTCGCCATCGAGCCCAGATCGACGTCGCCATCGAGAATTGTCTGGACGCCGATGGCGGCAATCGTGCTGGCGGGCGAGCGTCCGGGACATGTGTGCGCGCCATGCCCGAAGGTCCATGCGGTGTCGCCGGACGAGGCACCGGTGGGGGCTGAAGCAAGCACAACAAGTATCGCGTCGCCGTGCGCCAGCGCCCGCTCGGCGATGACGGCAGGGGCGTGCAGGAATCGCCGTGTATTTTGCACGGGCGGATCGAAGCGGATGACGTCGCTGACGGCCGCGATGGCGGCGCTGAGATTGGCGGGCAACGCCGCGCGGTCGGGGGTGGCGGGCGGCGGCGTTTGCGATGCGTGCCGGGCGAGCCTGCGCAGACTGTTGGCGACGAGTCCTGCACACGCGTCATGCGCTTGCGTGAAGAGGCCGACGATATTTGCCGTCAGCACGCCGTAGTCCATGGCTTCATCACGTGCGGCGCTTCGGGCGGTGTCGCGCAGCCAGGTGCCCGAGTCGGCGTCACGCTCAAGCCAGCGTATCGCGCGGCTGCGCAGTGTCGTGGCGGCGTGGTGTCCGCGTTTGAGTACGTCGGTGCGAGGGGAGGGTCTCGCAGATTCTGCCATCGCTGCGACCAGCTTCTGCACGTCGTCATGGATGTCAGCCCATTGTGAGGGGGAAACGCCGAGCCATGCGGCGAGGGCGTAAATGGGTTGGCGGAAGACGAAGTCGTCGAGCCGCGCGGCGAGGGATTCGCCACGGGCGAGGTAAGCGTCCGAGTCGGCGGCCAGGCTCGCGTCGCGCAGTCTGGCGAGTGTTGCGGCATCGGAATGCAGCGCAGCGAGTCGCGTCTTGAGCCATGGCTTCATCGCGGCGTGCGCCGTCCCATCGTTCATGCGGACGAGCAACCCGAACCAATCGCCGGCAGCGCCGTCGGCCAATGCGGCGGGAATGGTTGCGCCAGCAGGCCGAACGCCGCATGCCGGATGACGCAGTACTGCGGCCAGCGCTTCCGGACCGGCGGCAACCCATATGCCGAGCGAGGTGTCGAAGTCGAGCGGACGCCGTTCAGCGAGTGAAGCGTAGTACGGGTACGGATTCGGGTGGACGACGGCGGCCAAAGCATTGGCGGGGGGCGGTGCGGCATCGGTATCGACGTTGGCGGCGAACATGGCAGGGCGTCTCTGAAATCGGTCTTGATGGTGCCTATCTTCGGCCCCCGATTGACCGACATGCTTCATGATGCGCTGAAGTGTTGATCGCATCGCCGGGCCTATACTGCGCTCATATTCTTCACGGGAGTTTGTCTGTGGACATCGCAAGAGATCACGCCCCCAGCGTCAGCTCACTCGCCGCCCTTCTCGCGGACGCCGGTCGCATGACCATGCTCTGGGCGTTGATGGATGGTTCGGCGCGTCCGGCGGGGGAACTGGCCTTGGTGGCGGGGCTTTCCCCTTCAAGCGCCAGCGGGCATCTGGCGCGCCTTGTCGATGGCGGCGTTCTGGCGCAGGAAGCGCGCGGACGCCATCGCTATTTCCGCATTGCCACCCCTGAAACCGCTGCCGCCATCGAGGCATTGGCCAGCGCGGTGCTGGCGACGCGAGAACTGCGCCCACGTCCCGTGCCTGTCAGCCGCACCACGCCGGTTCCGCTGCGTCACGCGCGCACTTGCTACGACCATCTTGCCGGGGAGATCGCTGTCGATCTCTTCGCGCGGATGCATGCGCATCGCTGGCTTCGTATCGATGGCAGCGACGTCGCGCTGACGGATGCGGGCGTCAACGGGCTGACGGCCCTCGGCGTCGACCTCACCTCCGCTCGTGCACGCCGCCGACGTTTCGCCTGCACCTGCCCCGACTGGAGCGAACGCAAGCCGCATCTCGGCGGTGCCCTCGGCGCCGCGTTGCTCAACACCTGTCTTCACGCCAAATGGCTCGAACCGACGCGTGAGCCGCGCGCATTGCGTGTCACCCCGCTTGGTGAGCGCAAGCTTTCCACCATCGCCGTCTGAGCGAGCGTTGCGATCGCCCCAAAAAGAAACACCCCGCGAAAATACGCGGGGTGAGACGCATCAGGTGCGATCGACCGACGGCTTAACTGCCAGCGTAAGTCGAATTGATCAGCGCGGTCGAGCCTTGCACGCGTTCGGCGACCGGCTTGCCGTACGTCTTCAGTACCGGGTACTGGCTATCGGTTTGCGTGAGCGCTCCTTGCGCGTCGATCAGTTGTTGGCGAACCTCGGCGCGCGGTACAGCCAGCTGTTCGCTATACACGCTCGATTGCCAGAACAGGTTTTCGTTCGGATACCCGTTGCCACCGGTGCCTGCGAATGCCGCCGGGGCAGCCGCCACAGCAAGGGTTGCGGCAATCATCAAATGGGAAAGAGTGCGGGTCATGATTTTTCTCCTGTCATTGCTTTTCCGGTGGTCGGCCGGCTCAGCTAACTGTCCGGCACCGCCTACGCCTCTAAGGTAGGACGACCACGTCGCAGGAAAAACCGCACGCCGCGCAACAATCAATTGCGGAGAACGAATCGTCTCGAAACGCCCGTGAAATAAGGGTTTCAAGCCATCAAGCCACGCTATGAAATATTGAATCCCGACTCTAATGAAGATGTTAATTTAATTGGCGGTGTCTGCCGGAACATGCACAGGGTGGCGCCTCAGCAAACATTCAATCGCAAGATCGTACAAGCCGGATAGCGACGGCGCAGATATCCTGCACTTCTCCTTCGAATTCTCTGAAAAATGCGGGACCGACAATGACGCGGAAAGTGTTCTGGGATGAACCGTATCGAACAACGCTCGACACCGTTGTGACGCGGGTGAGCGGCGATCAGGTGGAAGTGGAATCGACGATCTTCTTTGCCTTTTCCGGTGGTCAGGAAAGCGACGCTGGCTCACTGAGCGGCTACGCCGTCATCAGGGCGGAAAAGCGGGGACTCGGCATTGTTTATACCCTCCCGGATACGCACACCTTGCGCGTTGGGGATGCGGTGACATGGCAGATCGATTGGGCCCGGCGGTATCGGTTGATGCGCCTGCATTTCGCGGCGGAAATGGTTTTGCAGTTGGTGTATCAACTCAGACCCGGCATCGAGCGCATTGGCGCACACATCGCACAGGACAAGGCGAGAATCGACTTCGCAAGCGACACGAGTCTTGCCCCCTGGTTTCCCGAAATCGAATTGGCCGCGGCTGATCTTGCAAAGCGCGATCTACCTATCGTCACTGACTTCACCGATGTTCCGACGCAACGCAGGTTCTGGAAGGTCGAAGGCTTCGCGACGATGGCGTGCGGGGGCACCCATCCGCGATCGACGAGCGAGATCGGTGCGTTGAAACTCAAACGTAAAAATACGGGGAAGGGAAAAGAGCGAATTGAGATTTCGCTGCTTGATTCGCCGTGCGTGCCCGCGTGACGTCGATCTGACCGCCCGCAAGCCTCATTGGCCTTATTGGACTCATCGGCCTCGTCGGCTTTGAGGGCGGTGTCAGCGCAGGGGCAGGTCGCGTTCAGAACTTGTAGCCGACGCCTGCGAGGAAGATGTCGCTGTCGCGGTCGTAGCCTGTCACGACACGGTTCCATGACACGCGCGCGACCCAGTGATCGGCGAATCGGTAGGCGGCGCTCATCGTGAGCAGGCCCGCCACGACGTTCTGTGCGCCATCCGCTTCACGATTCTGCTTGTACTTGTTCCACGTGACGTATGGCCCGAAGCCGAGGCCGAGACTGAAGCGGCTGTCGAAGAAATCATTCTTGATCCAGGCCTGCGCGGCAATGCCCTGACGGCTGCCGATGTCGCTGTGTCCTTCGTTGATGAGCGACACCGTGCCGTCGAAGAAGCGGCCGAAGCCGTGCCGGTATTCGATCGCCTCGGCCGCGGCGTTCTGCGAATCGAGACTGTTGACGATGGACAGGCCCGCCATCACGGACAGCACGTCGCCGGTCGGTAGCGCTTGCGAATTGCCGCCGGTGAGCGGTCCGGCCGACGCGGGCTTCTCGAGTTGATAGCCCACACCGAGCAAATACGTCACCGTGTTGATGCTCGACGGCGACTGGACATAGTTCGCACGGGCCTGCACGTACCAGCGGCTTTGGAAATACCACGTGGCGGCGACGGAGAACATCGCGCCCCAGCCATGATCGTCCTCGTAGCGTTTGCCGCGACTGGCGGCGACGGTGTCGTAGTAGCGATAGGGACCTACGCCCACGGCAAGGTCGACGCGTCGGTCGAAGAAGGGCTGATGGGCCCAGAACTGCACGGCAAAGCCGTCACGGTGATGGTCGGGCACGTGGCCCTCGTTCATCCACGTGAAACTGGTGGAGAAGTGTTCGGTGAGCGCTTGCTTGTAGTCGAAGCCCCAGGCGTAGGTGTGAGCGTTGTCATCGTTGCGCGCGTTCATACCGCCCGCGTAGACCGTCGCTTCCTGCGCCTGCGCAAAGGCCGAGGCGCCGCAAAACGCGCTGGCCATCACCGCGCGTAACCACCATGCATTGTTTTTCATTCGAGCCGTCGCCGTGAGTGAACGGGTTCGTTGCGGCAGACCACACACGTGCCCAATGCCACGATGCATCGCAGAGACGCATCCAAGTAGGTGCCATCGTAGCAGTCCGTTTTCGTCTGCAATGCACTTCAACGCGCACAGGCGCATTACCGGAAATTACGGCCTCGGTGACGCCCATCGTATGGGATACCGAAATGCTTCGTCAATGGCGCCATGGCGGCATGGCGCGAGGAGGTCTTGGACAGGGAGGTTTGCGGGAAGCTCGCGGGACGATGCACATCTCCAGCGGGGGGAGGCATCGTCTCTGCGTCACAGGCGCCCGGCGGCCGCCAGAAAAGCTGGCGCGTCTGCCAGTAATACGGCGAGATCGGCCGCGCCGGATTTGACCGCAGCTGCGGTGCGCTCGCGTGCCACCGCATCCGTGCCCACCAGCGAGCGGGGACCCGCCACGCTGAGCGCGGCCAGGGGCCGTCCATGAGCGTCAAGTGCGGCGGCGGCACAGGCGTCGATACCCGCCTCGAAGCCGTCCTGACTCCAGGCGCATCCGGTGTCGCGGTCACGCGCTAGTTGGGCGTCGAGCGCGGCATACGTGCGCGCGCTTTGTGCGGTGGCAGCCGCGAGCGGCTCCGGGCCAAGCAGCGCCCGGCGGCGCTCAGGGCTCAGATGCGCGAGCAGCGCACGGCCCGGGGCGGTCAGATGCGCCGTCACGCGGCTGCCCGCGCGAATATTGCTCACAAGCGGTAATGCCGGGGTCTCACACAGTAAATAGCGAACCTGAGCCCCGTCGAGCACCGTCAGGTAGCTCGACAGTCCCGTCTCGCTCGTCACGCGCGTGAGCACACGCCGCGCCGTGGCCAGATGATCTTCGCCGGCGAGCGCGCCGGCCGCCAGCGTCAGAAAACCCAATCCGAGGCGATGGCCGCCTTGCGGCAGGGGCTCCAGTACGCCTTCGAATTGGAGCGTCTCGATCAAACGCATCACCGTCACACGATTCACACCGATGCGGCGGCCAACCTCGCTCATGTTGGCCGTCGACCCGCCATCCGCCACGAAACGCAGCAACTTGAACGCGCGCATGACCGGGGTCACGAGGCCCGTTTGTGTGGCATCGAGTGCGTCGGTCGTTATCGCGTCGGTAGCGTTCCCGGCAGTTTGCGAAGCTTTGGTCATGCGTTCGATTCCGTTCATCGAGAGAGAGCTGCGCGCCTGTCGTGCTGGCGCCGTCACAGGAGACTC
Organism: Pandoraea sp.; assembly: GCA_031291335.1. Taxonomy (GTDB): domain Bacteria; phylum Pseudomonadota; class Gammaproteobacteria; order Burkholderiales; family Burkholderiaceae; genus Pandoraea. Next base: position 86,252 of record JARLJF010000056.1, read on the forward strand.
AGGCCGTAAGGGGGACTTGCCACGCGTCGTACTCGTAGACCCAATCGGCGTTGCCGCCTTCCTTGAGCCATTGATTGCCACGCGAGCCGATCTGCACGCGTGCCGTGCGCTCGCGTCGAGACGCTTCGTAGCGCACCAACGCTGCGGCAAGCGCGGCAGCATCGGCGCTCGCACCCACGGCGGCAAGGTGGCGAGACAGTACCACAGCATCTTCGATCGCCATGCCCGCGCCCTGCGCCATGAACGGCATCATCGGATGACTGGCGTCGCCAAGCAGTGACATGCGCTCGCGCGACCACTGCGGCAGCGGGTCGCGCACATAAAGCGCCGACTTGAGCACGCTGTCGCAGGCGTCGAGAAGTGCGCGAGCTTCCGGGTGATAGTCGGCATAAATGGCGCGCAATTCATGCACGTCGCCCGGCGCAGTCCACGACTCGAGCGTCCAACTGTCCTGCGGCGTCGTGGCGAACACGAAGATGTCGCGTCCGAGGTTGAGCGGGAACGTCACGATCTGGCTCGACGGATTCGGTCCCCACCACTTGGTGAACGCACCGAGATTCGGCACACCGCTGAGTTTCTCTGCGGGAACGACGGCACGGTACGCCACCACGCCGGTGAACTCTGGCGACTCCGGCCCAAACAGGCCACGACGCACGACCGAGTGGATGCCGTCTGCGCCGATGAGCACGTCGACCTCGTCATGCGTGCCGTCTGCGAACGTCAGGCGAATGCCGCCAGTCTCTCCCGCATCGGGCGCTTCGAACGACACGAGCTTCTTGCCCAGCGCAATGGCGTCTGCGGGGACGGCTTGCTCCAGCGCCTGCAACAGGTCGGCGCGATGCATCGTGAGTTGGGGCGCGCCGTATTTCGTCTGCGCGGTCTGCGCCATCTCAAGACACGACGTCGTTTCACCCGTATCCCACATACGGCTGATGCGATGACTCGGCTGCGCGGCCGTCTTGCGAAGTTCGTCGCCAACGCCCAGCCCGTCGAGCGCGCGCACCGCGTTGGGCGTCAGGTTGATGTCCGCGCCGACGCGGGCGAACTGCGATGCCTGCTCGTACACCCGTGCCCGGAAACCCGCACGGATCAGACCGATGGCGGCGGCCAGACCGCCGATGCCGGCACCGTTGATGCCGATGAGAGGAGCTTGCATGGGGACATCCTTTGACAAAAGAGACGACGAATCAGAAAAATAAAACGTTCAAATATGAACATGATGTTCAAATATTATTGTTTTTGATTCGATTGGTTGCAAGGGGCCATCGGGTAAATCCCGAGCGAGCGGCATCGTCAAAAGCGACGATCGTCGTGGACTTCCAGCGACGTCGACGGTGTGAGCAGGGTCACACGATTGCGCGTCAGAACGGCAAAATGCCGTCGAACCTGCGCGCGATAGCACGCCAATTTCCTCCCATCAATTCGTGCATCTCCGCTGCGGGGCTCGCCCGTCACCTGGCCTAAGCTCTGCTCAGTTGGTTTCATAAGTAATCCAACGTTTCACAGGTGGAACGTCAAAATATGCAAGGTGCGAGGTGAGGCCGGCTTGGGTCGCCTCGCGCCAAATGCGGCGTATCCACCGTTCTCGAATCATCGAACGACAGGAGTGCACAGATGAAGCGGTTTCCGATGGGGCGGATCCCGGGCATGACGACGCTGGCGGCAGCAATGCTGCTGGCGGCCGGCGTGCAAGTCGCAGCGCAGGCGCAGAGCAATGTCACGATCTACGGCAGCATGGACGCCGGCGTGGCCTACGTGAACAACCAGAGCGGCAGCGCAAACTGGATCGCTCAGCAGGGCGGCACGCAGCCGGATCGCTGGGGCCTGCGCGGGGTGGAGGATCTGGGCGGTGGAAACCGCGCCATCTTCCTGCTGGAAAACGGCTTCTCGACGCTCACCGGCAGCACGATCAAAGCGGGTTCGATGTTCAACCGTCAGTCGTGGCTGGGTCTCCAGTCGGACAAGATGGGGACGGTCACCATCGGTCACATGACCACGTTCAACTTCGACTGGCTGGGCCCGATGAGTACGGCCTATCTGGGCATGAACTGGTACATGTTCCACCCGGGCAATCTCGACGAACTCGCCAACACCTCCGTGGTGCAGGTCGACAACTCGGTGCGCTACGTGACGCCTGATTTCGCCGGCTTCAAGGCGGGCGCCATGATCTCGCTGGGCAACAACGCGAACTTCGCCAACGGCCGCAAGTGGAGTGTGGCGGCGAACTACACGAATGGTGGCTTCAAGGCGTCTGCCGTGTATTCGAACGAGAACAACCGCACGCCGAACGTCGCGGTTCTCGGCGGCGCGACCTTCCAGGGACAGCCTGTCGGCACCTATGCCGCCGCGAATGTCGAGAACATGGGCGCCGGGGTGTCGTACGGCTTCGGGCCGTGGCTGCTCCACGCCCTGTACACGCGCGTGAAACTCCAGTCGCCGGGTTTCAACGACACCTACCAGTCGTTCGACGGCGGCGCGAACTATGCGACGAGCGTCGCCAACACGATCACCTTCGGCGCGGCAACGACCAACATGTCCGGCAAACGGTGGACGCAGGTCAGTCTGGGTGACGTCTACGCCTTCTCCAAGCGCACGCAGGTGTACGTGAGCGGGGTGTATCAGCACGCGAGCGGCAATGGCGCGATCACGGCGATCAACACGATCGGCGCGTCGTCGACGGCCAACCAGGTAGTCATCATGTCGGGCGTGCATCACTCGTTCTGACGCGTGGCATTTCGGGATTCAACGAGTGGTCTCACTTCATACGCCGGCTGGCCTTCGCTCGCCGGCGTTTTTTTCGTCCGGACCGTCGGCCGATGGACGGTAAACCGTCCGGATTCGGGTTTCCCCTAGTCAAAAAACAATTTTGACTACGCGTGCCACTCCCTATAATTGATCCATAAGTAAATCAACGTTTCATATGTGAAACGAAACCCGGAAGGGAAAGACAGGCTGGCAAGCCATGCAGGCGAAGTGATGCAGCAGGCTGCCCGAGGCAAGTTGAACATCCAGAAACACGGTGGTTTCCCATGCTCAGGTCGATTCAATTGAAGGACGCGAACGTAGTTGCCGAGGCGTACGCCGACGCGCGGCAGGCGCCGCCGGCGGCCGCACCCCTGTCGTTCGCCATCGAATACCGTGGCGTCACGCGTCGGTTCAAAAATCGCCAGGGCAAGGGCGAGATGACGGCCGTCTCGAACGTGTCCATCGGTATCAAGGCGGGTGAGTTCGTGTCGCTGATCGGCCCGAGTGGCTGCGGCAAGAGCACGCTGCTCAACATGGGCGCCGGTCTGTATGCACCCACAGAAGGTCAGGTGACGCTCGCGGGCAAGCCGGTGCGCGGCCCGTCGCAGCAAGTCGCGTTCATGTTGCAGAAGGATTTGCTCATGCCGTGGCGCTCGATTCAGAAGAACGTCGAACTGGGTATGCAGATTCGCGGCCGGGGCAAGGCGGAGCGCGCCGAAGTGGCCAAGGCGCTGCTCGCACGCTGCCATCTGAAAAGTTTCGAAAACCACTACCCGCACCAGCTCTCTGGCGGCATGCGCCAGCGCGCCGCACTGGCGCGCACGCTGGCCGTCGAGCCGGACGTGCTGCTCATGGACGAGCCATTCTCGGCGCTCGACGCGCAGACCAAGATGGTGCTCCAGCAAGACCTCGCGCAGATGCTCGCCGCCGAAGGCAAGACCGCGCTGATGATTACCCACGACCTGGCGGAAGCGATTGCGCTGTCCGATCGCGTGTTCGTGATGAGCGAGCGCCCGGGCACGATCATCGAGGAAATCACGGTCGATCTGCCGCATCGAGACAACCCCATCGAGCGTCGTAAGCAGGCGGGCATGAACGAGTACGTGGCCCATCTGATGGAACTGCTCAAGGTCGGTCGCGACGACCACCTCGGTTGATCCGATCCCTGTCACAGACACTGCAAGACACCGGAAGACTCGCTATGAAATCCCTTTCCAAAACGCAACTGACCGCTGGCAGCTTCGTGTTGCTGCTGATCTTCGCGGCCGTGTGGCAGTGGGGCCCGACCGCGTTCGGCGTGCCCGAGTTCGTGCTGCCCAAGTTGTCGTCGACGCTTGTCGAAGGCGTGCGCATGTTCCAGGTCGAGAACCTGTGGCTGCACATCGGCGTCACGGCGCTCGAGGTGATTGCAGGCTTCGTGATCGGCTCGGCGCTGGGCGTGTTGATCGGCGTGGTCCTCGGTTTGTCGCCGTCGACCGAAGCCATGCTCTCGCCGTACATCCTCGCGTTGCAGATCGCACCGAAAGTAGCGTTCGCGCCGCTGTTCGTGATGTGGATGGGCTACACGATCTATCCGAAGATCCTCGTCGCCGTGCTGATCGTCTTCTTCCCTGTGATGATCAACGTGCTCGGCGCGGTGCGCTCGGTCGATCCCGACATGGTCAATCTGGTGCGTGCTCTGTGTGGCCGCCGCTGGCAGATCTTCCGCTTCGTTGAATTTCCGTCGGCCATGCAGGCGCTCTTCGCGGGCTTGCGCATTGCGTCGACGCTCGCTGTGATCGGCGTGACCGTGGGCGAGTTGGTCGGTGGCGACCGTGGCCTGGGCTATCTGCTGGTGTATGGCGAAGGACAGGGCAATACCGCGATGGTGTTCGTCGCGATCGCCGGGCTCACCGTCATCGGTATCGCAGCCTACGCCGCCGTGGTCTGGCTCGAACGCCGCGCACTGCACTACGTGCCGCGCGCTTCGATGAACATCGCCTGAGCGCCGGGAATTCCGTCATGACCGAACTGCCCATCCTCCCCCTCGACACCGACACACTGGCCCCGCTCGACGGCAAGAAGTTGCTCATCACGGGCGGCGCACGTGGCCTCGGCGAGGGTTTCGTTCGCGCCGCCGTGGCACGCGGTGCGCAAGTGACGATTGCCGACATTGCCGCACAGGCGGGCGAAGCGCTCGCTGCCGAGTTGCGGGATGGCGGACATGTCGTGTCGTTCGTGCGTCTCGATCTTTGCGATCCGGTGTCGGTGGACGCTGCCGCGAAGACAGCCGCCGAGCAGATGGGCGGTATCGACGGACTGGTCAACAACGGTGCGATCACCAACTCGGGCGGCAAGCTCGCCACCGAGCTGAGCATCGAGACGTGGGACGCCGTCATGAATGTGAACGTGCGCGGCACGTGGCTCATGACGATGGCGGCGCTGCCGTTCCTGCGTGCGTCCGGGCAGGGGCGCGTCGTCAACATCGCATCGGATACGGCGCTGTGGGGCGCACCGCGCCTGCTCGCCTACACCACCAGTAAGGGCGCGGTCATGTCGATGACCCGCTCGCTCGCGCGCGAACTCGGGCCGCACGGTATCACCGTCAACGCCATCGCGCCGGGGCTGGTCGAGGTCGAGGCCACCGCCTACGTGCCGGCCGAGCGCCATCGCCACTATCTGGAGGGACGCGCACTGCCGCGTGCTCAGGTGCCCGACGACGTGATCGGCCCGGTGCTGTTCCTGCTCTCCGATGCATCCCGTTTCGTGACCGGGCAGGTTCTGCCGGTCAACGGCGGCTTCGTCATGCCCTGACGAGCCGCCCCTCATTCGCAACGCCTTCAAGGAGTTACAACATGGCGCAAGCCGAAGCTAAAAACACCGCGACGCCACAAGCCGTCGAAAGCTGGACGCAGGCCGAAGGCCAGGCGTTCGGCGACTGGCTGGACACACGCGTAGCGCGTTTCTCGACGCGCAAATACGACTGGGACGCCCTGAAGTTCCAGGCCGACTACGACCCGAAATACCGTCGCGCGCAAATGCGTTACGTCGGCACGGGCGGTACCGGCGTGGCCAAGGACACTAACACCGTACCCGCGGGTCACTTCACGTTCTCGACGATGGTGATTCCGGCCGGCAACATCGGCCCGAGCCACATCCACATGGACGTCGAGGAAATCTTCTTCGTGATGCGCGGAAAGATGAAGGTGGTCTGCGAGCGCGACGGCCAGACGTGGGAAGCCATTCTGGGCGAGCGCGACCTGATCTCGGTGCCGCCGGGCGTGTATCGCACGGAAATCAACATTGGCGACGAAGACGCGCTCATGTGCGTGATGCTCGGTTCGCAAAAGCCGGTCACGCCGACGTATCCGCCCGATTCGCCGCTCGCGAAGATCAAGCGCGAACAGAAGTAAGCCGCCCGGGGCGGCTGCCCCGGAAAGTCCGGTGAGGTGCTTGCCGCTGGCAGGTGCCGCGCCGGCACGAATTCACGAAGCAAGACGTTCAGTCCACACCATGCAAGCCGAAGCCCTTTCGTTCGAAGTGCCTGAAGATGCCACCGTCGCCCCGTTGCGTGCGCGACTGGACGCCTTCCCCTACCGCACCGTCGCTACGCGTACGGGCACCGTCGGCTATCGCTGCGCGGGTGCCGACACCGAGCGTGGCGTACCGGTCGTAATGCTGCATGGCATCGGGTCCGGTGCCGCGTCGTGGCTCGCCCAATTTGAAGCCACCGGGCTCGATGCCGCGCTGTATGCGTGGGATGCACCGGGCTATGGACAGACGTCGAATGTCGCCGATGCCGAGCCGCATGCCGAGGCTTACGCCGACGCCCTCGAAGCTTGGCTCGACGCGCTCGGATTGGACCGCGTTGCCCTCGTCGGTCACTCGCTCGGCGCGATCATGGCCACGAAGTTTGCGAGCCGCGCACCCCACCGCGTGCGCGGACTCTTTCTCTGCTCGCCCGCCGGTGGCTACGGCAAGGCCGATCCGGATGTGCGTCTGAGCAAGCGCGACAGCCGTCTGGCAATGCTCGACAAGCTTGGCCCGGCCGGTATGGCCCGCGAGCGCAGCGACAACCTCGTCGCACCGAACGCCGCCGACCTGCCGCGCGCCTGGGTGAAGTGGAACATGGCGCGCGTGCAGCCTGTCGGGTATCGGCAGGCGACGCACCTGCTCTCGAACGGCGATGTCGCAGGCGAGTTAACGAAATACGTGGCCGCGAACGCTGGGCCAGTGGCTGTGGCGGTCGGCGCGCAAGACGCCATCACGACCCCGTCGGCCTGCCGGACGATTGCCGACGTGGCTGGCGTTCCGCTGCAAATCATCGAAGGCGCGGGACATGCGTCGTACGTTGAAACCCCCGATGCTCTGAATCTCGCGCTCGCCGCGTGGCTTGAGCGCGTTGCGACCGGAGCGCGTTGATATGGCACCGGCAGCCCCGAAGCGCGCTACGGCGGCGACCGAAGCGCAGACCGACGACGACACACAGAACCTTCAGGACGCGCAGGCCGAGGGCGACGACATCGCGGAAGGCGCGACGTCCGAGACGCGCTATCTCGTGCCGGGCCTCGAGCGTGGCTTGCGCATCCTCACGCAGTTCTCGCCGCGCGAAGCGGTGTTCAGCGCGCCGGAGCTGTCGCAACGGCTGGGCATTCCGCGCACGACCGTGTTCCGCTTGTTGCAGACACTCGAAGCCATGGGCTTTCTGGAGCGGGCGGGCAGCGAGAAGAATTTCCGTCTGGGCGTGGCCGTGCTGCGTCTGGGCTTCGAATACCTCAGTTCGCTGGAACTGACCGATCTGGGTATTCCGATCATCGAACGGTTGCGCGATGCGACCCAACTGACGTCGCACATCGTGATCCGCGACGGTCGTGACATCGTGTTCGTCGCGAAGGCGCAAAGCGTGGCGGGTGTCTTCAATTCGATCAAGGTCAACGTGGGTACGCGTCTGCCCGCGCATGCCACGGTGCACGGCCATGTGTTGATGGGCGACCTGACGCTGGCCGAAATGCGCGCGCTGTATCCGGAAAAGACACTGGAGAAATACACACCGCAAACGCCCGAGACGTTTGCGGAATTGTTCGAGCGCGTGCGTGAAGACGCCGAGCGTGGCTACGCCGTGTCGGCCTCGTCGTTCGAGCGCGGCATCAGCGTTGTGAGCGCGCCCGTGCGCAACGACGCGGGACGCATCTGCGCGGCCATCACCGTCACCATCCCGCGCGCCAACATCGATTCGTCGATGCTCGACACGGGCCTGATCGGGCAGGTGCGTGAGGCCGCCGATGCACTGTCGCACCGCCTGAATTACCGGCCGGGCAGTGACGGCCAGACCACCCCCTACATGAAGTCACTGGGATTGAAATGATCAATATCGACCTCACCCCGCGCGCTGCGCTGGTCACTGGCGGCACGTCCGGCATTGGCCTCGCCACTGCCGCGCGCCTGCTCGACGCGGGCGCTGCTGTCGCGATCTGCGGCCGCAACCCCGAGCGTCTGGCGCAAGCCGAGGCGCAGTTGCGCGAGCGGCACCCCGAGGCGCGTCTCATCGCCGCGCAGTGCGATGTCCTCGATGCGAACGATGTCGCCGCACTGGCCGAGCGCATTCGCGGCGAGTTCGGTCGCCTCGACATGCTCGTCAACAACGCCGGGCAGGGCCGTGTCTCGACGTTCGCCGACACCACCGACGAGGCCTGGCGCGAAGAGTTGGAGCTGAAGTACTTCAGCGTGATTCGCACGACGCGGGCCTGTTTGCCGATGCTGCGCGAAGCGGCGCGTGAGACGGGAGATGCCGCCATCGTTTGCGTCAACTCGCTGCTTGCGCTTCAGCCGGAGCCGCACATGGTGGCGACGTCGTCGGCGCGTGCGGGGATTCAGAATCTCGTGCGCTCGATGGCGAGTGAGTTCGCGCCCGAGGGGGTGCGCGTGAATTCCATTCTGATCGGACTGGTGGAGTCGGGCCAGTGGCGTCGCCGCTTTGCCGCGCAGGGCGAAGGCAAGACCTGGGAGGAATGGACCGGGGAGTTGGCGCGCAAGAAGCAAATTCAGTTGCAACGTCTGGGCAAGCCTGAAGAGGCGGCCGCAGCGATCTTTTTCCTGGCGAGCCCGCAATCGTCATACACGACGGGCAGCCACATCGATGTTTCCGGAGGCTTGGCAAGACATGTCTAACAAAACCACCGTCGGCGAAGTCATCGCGGCGTTTCTCGAACAGTGCGGTGTGAAGACCGCGTTCGGCGTGATCTCGATTCACAACATGCCGATCCTCGACGCCATCGCGCGCCGCGAAAAGATCCGCTATGTCGGCGCACGCGGCGAAGCCGGCGCGCTGAACATGGCCGATGGCCTCGCACGCGTGTCGGCCGGGCTGGGTGTGGCGTTCACGAGCACGGGCACCGCCGCCGGTAACGCGGCCGGTGCCATGGTCGAAGCGCTGACCGCCGGCACGCCCGTGCTGCACATTACCGGCCAGATCGAGACCGAATTCCTCGACCGCGATCTCGCTTATATCCACGAAGCGCCGGATCAGCTCAGCATGCTGAACTCCATCTCGAAGGCCGCCTACCGCGTGCGTTGCGTCGACACGGCGCTCACGACCGTGCGTGAAGCGGTGCGTGCGGCCCTCACCGCGCCGACCGGGCCGGTG
>JARLJF010000057.1 GCA_031291335.1 Pandoraea sp.
CATGGCGCGCAAGCAGCCGCTCATCGTGATTGCCGGGGCCGATTACGGTCAGGGGTCGTCGCGCGACTGGGCGGCCAAGGGCGTGCGTCTGGCGGGCACGGAAGCCATCGTCGCCGAAGGCTTCGAGCGCATTCACCGCACCAATCTGGTCGGCATGGGCGTGTTACCGCTCGAATTCAAGCCGGGCACGAACCGCAAGACGCTGGGCATCGACGGCAGCGAAACGTTCGACGTGATCGGTGAGCGTACGCCCCGCGCAGACCTCACGCTGGTCATTCACCGCCATAAGAAAGACGGAAGCAGCGAGCGCGTGGAGGTGCCGGTGACCTGCCGCCTGGATACGGCGGAAGAAGTGTCGATTTACGAGGCGGGCGGGGTGCTGCAGCGCTTCGCGCAGGACTTTCTGGAATCGTCGCAGGCGGCAGCCTGAGGAGAGATGTGATGGCGCATCAGCCACAAATTCGCATTCCCGCCACCTATATGCGTGGCGGCACCAGCAAGGGCGTGTTCTTCCGCTTGCAGGATCTGCCCGCCGCCGCCCAGGTGCCGGGCGCCGCGCGCGACGCGTTGCTCATGCGTGTGATCGGCAGCCCGGACCCCTATGGCAAGCAGATCGACGGCATGGGCGGGGCCACGTCGAGCACGAGCAAGACGGTCATCATCGCGAAGAGCGAGCGGTCAGGGCACGATGTGGACTATCTGTTCGGTCAGGTGTCGATCGATCAGAGGTTTGTCGACTGGAGCGGCAACTGCGGCAATCTGTCCGCGGCCGTTGGCCCGTTCGCGATCAGCGGCGGTCTGGTCGATCCGGCGCGGGTGCCGCGCGATGGCGTGGCCGTCGTGCGTATCTGGCAGGCCAACATCGGCAAGACGATCATTGCTCATGTGCCGATGACGAACGGTGCAGTGCAGGAGACGGGGGACTTCGAACTCGACGGCGTGACGTTCCCGGCCGCCGAAGTACAACTCGAATTCCTCGATCCGGCCGCCGAGGAAGACGGTGAGGGCGGGGCCATGTTCCCGACCGGCCATCTCATCGACGATCTCGAAGTGCCCGGCGTGGGCACCTTCAAGGCGACGATGATCAACGCCGGTATTCCGACGATCTTCCTTAATGCCGAGGACCTCGGCTATCGCGGAACGGAGTTGCAGGACGCGATCAACAGCGACCCGAAGGCGCTCGCGATGTTCGAGACGATTCGTGCGCACGGCGCCATCCGCATGGGCCTGATCAAGGACGTGTCGGAGGCGGCAACGCGTCAGCACACGCCGAAGGTCGCATTCGTGGCGAAGCCGGCTGGCTATACGGCGTCGAGCGGCAAGGCCGTGAAACCGGGCGACATCGATCTACTGGTGCGTGCACTGTCGATGGGCAAGCTGCATCACGCGATGATGGGGACGGCGGCGGTCTGCATTGGGGCGGCAGCATCGATTCCGGGCACGCTGGTCAATCTGGCCGCAGGTGGGGGCGCGCGCAACGCGGTGCGCTTCGGGCATCCGTCGGGCACGCTGCGTGTCGGTGCCGAAGCGAAGCAGACGGGCGACGAGTGGACGGTCACCAAGGCCATCATGAGCCGCAGCGCCCGCGTTCTGATGGAGGGTTGGGTGCGTGTTCCCGAAAGCTCGCCCGAAAGTTCGTCCGGAGACGCGTTCTGACCACGTGATCGCAGGAGGTAGTCGATGTCTGCAGGCATCTCGAATGTGCGTCCCTCGCCCGACAAGGTTCTCGCGGACATTGTCGACTACGTCCTGTCTTACGAGATCCACAGCGATCTCGCCTTCGATACCGCTCGCAACTGCCTGCTCGATACGCTCGGGTGCGGTTTCGAAGCGTTGTCCTACCCGGCCTGTACCAAGTTGTTGGGCCCCATCGTGCCGGGCACGGTCGTGCCGAACGGGGCGAAAGTCCCCGGCACGCCGTATCAACTCGATCCGGTACAGGCGGCGTTCAGTCTGGGCGCGATGATTCGCTGGCTCGACTTCAACGACACCTGGCTGGCTGCCGAATGGGGACACCCGTCCGACAATCTCGGCGGCATTCTGATGACGGCTGATTGGCTCTCGCGCACCGCCGTGGCGCAGGGCCAGCCGCCATTGACGATGCGGCACGCGCTTGCCGCCATGATCAAGGCGCACGAGATTCAAGGCTGCCTGGCGCTGGAGAACTCGTTCAATCAGGTCGGCCTCGATCACGTAGTGCTGGTGAAAGTCGCGTCCACGGCGGTCGTCGGCGAAATGCTCGGGCTCTCGCGCGACGAACTGATCAACGCCCTCTCGCTCGCATTCGTCGACGGGCAGAGTCTGCGCACTTACCGTCACGCGCCGAATACCGGTAGCCGCAAGTCGTGGGCGGCAGGTGACGCGACGAGTCGCGCCGTGCGACTCGCGCTGATGGCGCGCACTGGCGAGATGGGCTATCCGTCGGTGCTCACCGCGAAGACGTGGGGCTTCTACGACGTGCTGTTCAAGGGCAAACCGTTCGCGTTTCAGCGTCCCTACGGGTCGTATGTGATGGAGAACGTGCTGTTCAAGATTTCCTTCCCGGCCGAGTTTCATGCGCAGACGGCTGCAGAGGCCGCGATGACGCTGCATCACCAATTGCAGGCGATGGGGCGCAGCGCGCAGGACATTCGTTCGGTCCGAATCCGCACGCATGCGGCGGCGATTCGCATCATCGACAAGCAGGGACCGCTCGCCAATCCGGCAGACCGCGATCACTGTATTCAATACATGGTGGCAGTGCCGCTGTTGCTCGGGCGACTGACGGCGGCCGACTACGAAGATGCAGTGGCCGCAGATCCTCGCATCGATGCGTTGCGGGCGAATATCGTCTGCGAGGAAGACCCGCAGTTCACCCGCGATTATCACGATCCCGACAAGCGTTCGATTGCGAATGGACTGACCGTCACGCTGACCGACGGCACCACGCTCGACGAAGTGCTGGTCGAATATCCCATCGGCCACAGGCGTCGTCGTGCCGAGGGGATTCCGCTGCTGGTGGAGAAGTTCAAGACGAATCTGGCGCGCCGCTTCGCTGCCCGCGCTCAAGCGCGCATCCTCGATGTCGCGCTGGATCAGCCGCGGCTGGAAGCGATGCCGGTGCACCAGTTCGTGGACCTGATGGTGTGATTCGATTGTGTGATGGTTCAGACGCCCGGCGCGGAAGAATGCACCGGGTGTTCGCGTTTTACAGCGCGGCGTTGCCTTGTCCCGGCGTGGCCGAGTTACTGCGCGGTGCCCCGAACCAATGAAGGAGCGACGCGAGCATGCCAAGGGCAATGCCGAACCCGGCGATGCCTGACCATCCGAAGCGCGTCATCAGCCAGCCGCTGATCGTTGCGCCCACGGCGCCGCCGAAGAAGGTCGCCGTCATATACAGGCTGTTGATCCGGCCCTGCGCTTTCGAGTCGACCGCAAAGGCGCGCGTCTGATTCGCCACGAGGCCCGCTTGCACCCCGATGTCGAGCACGACCACGCCGATCACCAGAAGCACCAGCGACGTATCGGCGCCCTCCAACAACACATAAGCCAGCGTGACGATCGCGATGCTCGCAGCAATCACGCCGCGCGGTCCGAGCCGGTCGGTGGCGCGTCCGCCGAACGAGGCGGCGAAAGCACCTGCCGCACCGATGATGCCGAACCCGCCTGCCCACGCACTGCCGAGGTGCCAGGGGCCATCCGCCAGCAGCGCTGCCAGATTGACCCAGAACGCATTGAAACACGCCCACAACAGCGCCTGAATCATCATCGATTCCCGGATCGGGCGATTGTCACGCGCGAGCGGCCAGAGCGAGGCGAGCAGGCGTGCGTACGAGAGGTCGGTGCTCGGCCGGCCTTTGGGCAGCAACGACGCCGCCGCTATCCAGACCGGCACCATGAAGGCCGCTTCCATGCCGTAGACGGCACGCCATCCGAAGCGCTCGCCGACCACACCGGCAATCGTTCGCCCCAGCAAAATGCCGACCATGATGCCGCTGACCACCGTACCGACGGATCGCCCCCGCTGACTCGGCAGCGACATCACGGCCGCGAACGGCACAAGTTGTTGCGGCACACAGCACACGATGCCCAGTGCGAACGATGCCGCAATCAGCGCCCAGATCCCTGGCGCGAGCGCAGCGCCCACCGCGAAGATGAACGCCAGCGCGATTTGGGTGAGCACCAGTTTGCGTCGGTCATAGCGGTCGCCCAGCGGCAGCAGCAGCGCCAGGCCCGTGGAGAAACCCAGAAGCGCCGCGGCGACGACGAGGTCGACGGTGCCAAGGTCGACACGCATGCTTGCCGCAATCAACGGCAGGATCGGCTGCGTGCAATAGATGTTGGTTACGACCGCCCCCGCAATGATCGCCATCATGACGATCTTGCCGCGAGAGGCGGTCTCATGAGGGGCCGATGGGGGCAGTGGCGGGGCGGAAGAAGGGGATGCGCTCACGAGGCACTCCAGTAATGTCGGTGATGAAATATCGGCGGAGCGGTTGACGCATGCGCTACCTGTCTGCCGCTTCAGTGATGACATTACGCGCTTGCACCTGTGTAGAGAATCCATCAATATCAGGAATCATCTTTCCAAAATTCGGTAGGGTCCATGAATCGGCTCGAATCCATGTCCATCCTGATTGCCGTCGTCGACGCGGGTAGCTTGTCGGCCGCCGCGCGCCGTCTCGGCATGCCGCTGGCGACCGTCAGCCGCAAGGTGGGCGATCTGGAGTCGCATCTGAAAACCCGCTTGCTGCACCGGACGACGCGGCAGCTATCGCTGACGGAAGCGGGAAGTTCCTATGTGGCTGCGTGCCGCCGGATTCTCGAGGAGATCGGCGAGGTCGAGCGTGCCGCCACGGGGGAATATGCGATGCCCAAGGGCGAGCTGGTGCTGACGGCGCCGGTGGTGTTCGGGCGTTTGCACGTGTTGCCTGTGGTGGCCGAATTTCTGGCGCAGTACCCGGAGATCGACATCAGCCTTGTGCTGACCGATCGTGTCGTGCACTTGATGGAGGAGCAGGCCGATGTCGCGCTGCGCATCGGCGATTTGCCGGACAGCACGCTGGTGGCGACCGGAATCGGCACCGTGCGTCGTGTCATTTGCGCGAGCCCCGGCTATCTCGGTGCACATGGCACGCCGGCAAAGCCACGCGATCTTGCCGACCACGCGTGCATCACCTTCGAAGTGCTGGCGTCGCGGCGTGCGTGGGTCTTCGGTACGGGGCGTTCCGAGCAGTCGGTGCCGATTCGCTCGCGGCTTGCCGTCAACACGGCCGAAGCGGCGATTTCAGCGGCCGTGCTGGGCGTGGGGCTGGTGCGTGTGCTCTCGTATCAGGTCGCCCAAGCGTTGCACGACGACACCCTGCGAGTGGTGCTCGACGATTTCGAAGCGGCCCCGTTGCCCGTCAGTCTGGTGCATAAGGGGCAGACACCGTTGCCGCTAAAACTGCGCGCGTTTCTGGACTTCGCTACGCCACGTTTGCGGGCGCGGATCGCACCCGGTGCTCGCTGATGGAACCCGACATGTTCGAGCCTTACCTCCGGCGATGGGGCCTCACACCCGACGGGGAGGCGTTTGCTTCCCTTAGTGGCCATCTCTTGCCGGTGCGTCAGGCAGGCACGCCTGCCATTCTGAAGATATCGCACGAACCCGAGGAAGTCGCGGGCGCGCAGGTCATGGCGTGGTGGAATGGCGATGGCGCAGCGCCGGTGCTGGCGCACGCAGGCGAAGCGTTGCTGATGGTGCGGGCAGAGGGCTCGGCGTCGCTCGTTGAAATGGCCACAACGGGGCGTGACGACGACGCGACCCGCATTCTCTGCGCGACGGTTGCGCATTTGCATCGGCCACGCGCCGATGCAAGACCGCCCCTCGTGCCGTTGGCGCAGTGGTTCGGCGCATTGCTGGCGGTTCCGTCGAATGAGTCGTCGATACTGGCCCGCAGCGCGGACGCCGCGCGCGCGTTGCTGGGCGCTCCACGCGACGAGGTCGTGTTGCACGGTGATATTCACCATGCCAACGTGCTGGACTTCGGCAAAAGAGGGTGGCTCGCCATCGATCCCAAAGGGCTCTATGGCGAACGCGGTTTCGACTACGCGAATCTCTTCTGTAATCCGGATGGGGACACGGCAATCGCGCCGGGCGTCTTTGCGCGGCGCGTCGAGATCGTGACGCGCGCCGCCGCGATCGACGCTCAACGGCTGCTGTTGTGGGTGCTGGCGTGGGCGGGATTGTCGGCCGTCTGGCGCAGAGAAGACGGCGACGATGCCCGGCGCACGTTAGACGTGGCGCGACTGGCGGGTGCCGCGCTTGGCATCGTCGAATGACGCAATGGAGGGATGAAAGGGGATGACGCGGTGACGCGTAAGGCTCAGCCCTTGTGCGTATAACGCAGGCGGGTCATCTGTTCCGCACTGTCGGTCAGCAGGCCGGCCGCATCGGCAATCGCCTTTTCCAGCGTGGTCGGACCGAACGTCAGCGAGAAGCATCCCGAGAACACGCGCGAGAGGCTATCCAGCGCGCTGCGATCGATCGCACCCGAGAGCAGCGATGCCGTGGCGCCCGCCTTGATCGCCACCTGCGCGGCGATCATCGGCGTTTTGCCCGAGAGCGTCTGACCATCGCTGCGACCTTCGCCAGTAATGAGCCAGTCGGCGCCTTCCACCGCTTGGGGCAGTCCGACGCGCTCGGCCACCACTTCCGCACCCGAGCGGAACTGTGCGCCCAGCAAATGCAACGCGAAGCCCAGACCGCCTGCGGCGCCTGCGCCGGCGCGGCTTGCCGCTTCGTTGGCGCTGAAGGCGCGATGCGCATGTCCGGCAAAGTGGGCGATGGCGCGATCGAGTGCTTCGACCTGCGCTTCGCTCACCCCCTTTTGCGGCCCGAAGATCGCTGTCGCCCCTTGCGTGCCGTTCAGTGGATTGTTGACGTCGGACATGGCGATCAGTTCGCAGTCCTTCAGACGGGCGTCGAGCCCGTTCAGATCGATCGATGCCACGCGATGCAGCGCCGCGGGCACCGGTTGCACGGCTTCACCCGATTCATCGAGCAAACGCGCACCGAGGCCGACGAGCAGACCTGCGCCGCCGTCGTTCGTGCTGCTGCCGCCCAGACCGATCAGCACGCGACGTGCGCCGGTATCGAGCAGGGCACGAAGCAGTTCGCCAAGGCCGACCGTCGAGCGTTCGGCCACCGGCGTGCGCATGCCGACGGGATCGGTGATGCTCACCACGTTGGCGCTTTCCAGCACGCCCGTGCCGTCGGGCATGATGCCGTACTCGGCCGTTACCGACGCGTGACCTGCGCCGCGCACCGACAGCGGCACGCGGCGTCCGCCTGCGGAGAGCAGGGCGTCGAGCGTGCCTTCGCCGCCATCGGCCATCGGACGCAACCGCAAGTCGGCCTGCGGCAACACGCGCGCGATGCCGGCCGCGATGGCGCGCGCCACTTCCGGCGCACTCAGCGAACCTTTGAACGAATCGGGGGCGATGACGATGATTGGGGCTTGCGCATTGCTGGACATGGAAATCGGGACAGTCGCAAAAATTGATACGGGTTGGCTGGATTCACGTGCGCCACGTGTGTCTTTCGGCCCGCTTGTTGTTATCGCTTATGGCGTACCGGCCGGATGGTGTATCCAGAGCCCGGTGGGCGGGGCCGCACGTTGGTTCGCAGCAGGGTTGGGCGCGAAGCGGTGCGGCGCAGTGTGACAGAAACCTGCAATATACGCGATTCGGGCCAGCGCGCATTGCGCGAATTGCCATGCTATGAATAACACGAGTAAGATGATCGCCAACTGGCGGTGCGTCGCCCGATAGGCCGCATGGCCCGCAACGTAAGGCGCGGGGTGTGCACGGGGGCGTGCCGGTATGACCAGAGCAGAACGAACAAAACGGCGCGAGCTGTGGCCTGACACGCATGCAAGAAGACATCGCGTGGCCGCCAGCCCATCAGCCCATCATCGATGGGGCGCCCGGACCAGATATCCAGTTGTCGTCACGACGATGCCCGGCCTGCTGCCGCAGACGGGAGACCCGACGCGTGCGACAGCCATTTGCAAGCGTGGAGCGGGGCATGAACCGGGGCAAGGACAAGAATTCCGGCACGACGCGCATGGCGCGGCGCGGTGCCGCGGGGGCGGTTGGCGCAGCGAGCCTGACGCTCGTTGTATTGCTGGCCGCGTGTGCGCAGACGGCGCCAGTCGCGTCGCGTGACGACCCGCCAGTGGGCAGCGTCGCCGACGTTGCACCGGAAAACGTAAAAGTCGAGACGTTACCCGCTTATCGCGACACGATCGACGACGCCCGCAGCAACGGTGCGGTGTGGCAAGGCTCGTCGAAGAAGGCGTTTGCACGCGTGAGTGCCTGCACCGCACGGCTCTGGAAGAAGCAACTGCCTTACGCCCGCCTGCAACGGCAGAAGGCAGGCGCCGGCCAGACGCTCCAGCTCTCCTCGCAAGACGACGGCGTTCTCGCCATTCTCGATCTCGCCCCACTCAAGCCGGGCAGCGAAGGCTCGCTCTATCTCGGGTCGACCGGCCCGCAGTCGCTCGCCGACGCCGTACGACAGTGCCTCTGAGCGCACCGAGACGCCGATAACCGTGGATTGTCATGCTGCTGTCACGGCGGCGTCATACAACGGCGGGGTATCATGACGGCGAACGTGCCGCCGGCCGGGCGGCACGAAGGTTTTTACTGCGTGCGTGCCGATGTCCCATACCGAATCTGCCGAGTCCGTCGATGTCCCCGAGGGGCTTTCCGCCACCTCTGATGCCGGACAGGCCTCGTTGAACCCGCGCCAGCAGGCGCTTTTCGACGCCGTTCGCCGCGACGGCTTCCTCACGGTCGACGAACTGGCGGCGCGCTTCGACGTCACGCCGCAGACCATCCGGCGCGACATCAACTTCCTGGCCGAACGCAAATGGGTGCGTCGCTACCACGGCGGCGTTGGCCTGCCGGGCGGGGCGGAGAACGATGCCTACGACGCCCGCCAGACGCAACTGGCCGACGAAAAGCGTCGCATCGCCATACGCCTCGCCGAACAGATCCCCGATCACGCATCGATCTTCATCAATCTGGGTACCACGACGGAAGCCGTCGCCCGGGCGCTGTCGCGTCACCGTGGCTTGCGCGTCATCACCAACAATCTGCACGTCGCGGCCATGATGAGCAGCTACGCCGACGCCGAGGTCATCATTACCGGCGGTGTCGTGCGCGCCCGCGACCAAGGCGTGACGGGCGAAGCCACACTTGACTTCATTCGTCAGTTCAAAGTCGATTTCGGCATCGTCGGCATCTCGGCCATCGACATCGACGGTACGCTGCGCGACTTCGACTATCGCGAGGTCCGGGTAGCCGAAGCCATCATCGAGCACTCCCGCACGGTATTTCTGGCCGCCGATCACAGCAAGTTCGGACGTCCGGCACTGGTTCGACTAGGGCACCTGTCTCAGGTCGACGCCTTGTTTACCGATCGCCCGGTGCCCGAAGGCATGGCGCAGGTGATCGCCGAGGCAGGCACATTGGTGCACGTGGCGGACTGACACGGGCCGCAGGCGGGTCAGGGTGCGAATTCATACATCAGAGCAGTGAAATGCGCGAATTCGAAACTCATGCGACGTGATCTGTTAGAATTCGAATGGTAATGTTCGTAAACGAACATTCAAGACGAACATTTTCGAACTTTTCCCTGATTTGACGCCCATTACCCGGGAGTGACGACGTGCTGACATCCGCCCAATCGCCATCGGACAACCTGCTTGCGCCTTTTGACCTGCTGGTCGTGGGCGGCGGGATCAACGGGACCGGCATTGCGCGCGATGCGGCCGGTCGCGGCCTGCGTGTATTGCTCGTGGAGCAGGACGATCTGGCGTCGCATACCTCCTCAGCGAGTACCAAGCTGATTCACGGCGGTCTGCGCTATCTCGAGTATTACGAGTTCAGTCTGGTGCGCAAGGCATTGCAGGAGCGCGAAGTGCTGTTGCGCGCGGCTCCGCACATCATGTGGCCGCTGCGTTTCGTGATGCCGCACATGCCGAACCTGCGTCCTGCGTGGCTCATCCGCGCGGGACTGTTCCTCTACGATCACCTTGCCCGTCGCGAGATTCTGCCTGGCTCGCGTGGTATCGACCTGCGCCAGCATCCGGCGGGCGCACCGCTGCGTCGAGATCTGACGCGCGGTTTCGTGTACTCGGACGGTTGGGTGCAGGACGCGCGTCTGGTCGTGCTCAATGCGCAGGATGCCGCCGAGCGCGGGGCAACCATTCTCACGCGCACGCGGCTCATTGGCGCCGAGCGCGGCGAGCACATTTGGACGGCCCAGATCGAGACGCCCGAGGGCTCGCATCAGACGGTGCGTGCGCGGGCCATCGTCAATGCGGCCGGGCCGTGGGTGGGTCATCTGCTTGGCGACGTACTGCGTCAGAACGCGACGCATCGCATCCGCATGGTCAAGGGCAGCCACATCGTGACGCGCAAGCTGTTCGATCACGATCACGCGTACATCTTCCAGAACCCGGACAAGCGCATTATTTTCGCGATTCCGTACGAGCGCGATTTCACACTGATCGGCACGACCGATATCGAGTATCACGGCGATCCGGCGCATGTCGCGATCAACGACGACGAGATCGCTTATCTCTGCAAGTCTGCCAGCGACTACTTCACCAAGCCGATCGTGCCTGGCGATGTTGTCTGGACTTACGCGGGGGTGCGTCCGCTGATGGAAGAAGAGGTCTCGAATCCGTCGGCCGTCACCCGCGACTACAAGCTCGAACTGGATGCGCCCGTGACGCGCGCACCGTTGCTGTCGGTGTTCGGCGGCAAGATCACGACGTACCGTCGTCTCGCGGAAGAGGCGATGTCTTATCTGCATGGCCCGCTGGGCTTCACGCATGGCGACTGGACGGCGGGTGCCCCGCTACCGGGCGGCGACATGCCGCAGCCGGACGCGGGTGCGTTCGAAACCTCGCTGCGTGCGCAAATGCCGTGGCTGCCGCAGGCGCTGGCGCATCGCTACGCGCGCACCTACGGCACGCGCACTCACGTGCTGGTTGGCGATGCGAACTCGCTCGACGGTCTGGGACAACGCATCTGCGGCGATCTGTATGAAGCCGAGCTGCGCTATCTTGTGCAGCACGAATGGGCGCGCACGGCGCAAGACGTACTGTGGCGCCGGACCAAACTGGGGCTGCATGTCGGCAAGGACGGCGAAGCCAGCGTGCAGGAGTGGTTTGCACGACACATGGAAATGGCTGCCTGACGTCAGTAGAAAAACAGGAGACAAGCGCAATGGCAGGAGGAGCGTACATCCTTGCGTTCGATCAGGGCACGACCAGTTCGCGAGCGCTGCTGTTCGATCGCGATGGCCGTGTCGTGGCGACCGCACAGAAGGAATTCCGTCAGATCTATCCGCACCCGGGCTGGGTCGAGCACGATCCGCGCGAAATCTGGTCCACGCAGGCCGGCGTTGCAGCCGAAGCGTTGACGCATGCCGGTGTCGGCGGCAGCGACATCGCTGCCATCGGCATCACGAACCAACGTGAGACGACTGTCGTGTGGGATCGCCGCACGGGCGAGCCGGTGTACAACGCCATCGTCTGGCAGGATCGCCGCACGGCGGATTTCTGCGACCAGTTGCGCGCAGACGGGAAGGAATATCTGGTCTCAAGCCGCACCGGGCTTCGCATCGACTCCTATTTCTCCGGCAGCAAGATTCGCTGGATTCTGGATAACGTCGACGGCGCGCGCGACGCCGCCGAAGCGGGACATCTCGCGTTCGGCACCATCGACAGTTGGCTCGTATGGCATTTGACGGGCGGCAAGCTGCATGTGACGGACGTCTCGAACGCCTCGCGCACCATGCTTTTCAACATCCACACGCTCGAGTGGGACGACGAACTCCTCGCGCTGCTTGGCGTGCCGCGCAGCCTGTTGCCGGAGGTGCGTTCGTCGAGCGAAGTATTCGGACACACGGCCACGTCGCTGTTCTCCGTGCCGGTGCCGATTGCGGGCATCGCAGGCGATCAGCAGGCGGCGCTCTTCGGACAGATGTGCCTCTCGCCGGGTATGGTGAAGAACACGTACGGCACGGGTTGCTTCATGGTGATGAACACCGGCAGCCAGCCGCAGGCGTCGAGCCATAATCTGCTCACGACGGTGGCCTGGAAGATCGGCAATCGGGTGGACTATGCGCTCGAAGGCAGCATCTTCATCGGTGGCGCGGTTGTGCAGTGGTTGCGCGACGGGCTGGGCATCATTCGTCACTCGCGCGATGTCGAAGCGCTTGCTACCAGCGTGCCGGATGCCGATGGCGTTGTGCTCGTGCCGGCGTTCGCCGGACTCGGTGCGCCGCATTGGCAACCGCGAGCGCGCGGCACGCTGTTCGGTGCGACACGCGGCACAACCGCCGCGCATGTGGCGCGTGCGGCACTCGACAGCATTGCATTCCAGACGCTCGACGTCTTGCGCGCGATGGAAGCCGACGCGGGTCTGCATGTGTCCGAGTTGCGCGTCGACGGCGGCGCTGCGGCCAACGATCTTTTGATGCAGTGGCAGGCGGACTTGCTGGGGGCCGACGTGGTGCGTCCGAAGGTGATCGAGACGACAGCGGCAGGTGCCGCCTATCTCGCCGGGCTGGCCGTGGGCTTCTGGCCGGACATCGACACGCTGCAACGCCAATGGCAGTTACAGCGACGCTTTTCCCGCAAGCTTTCCGAGAACGATGTCGACCGGGCGGTCAGGGGGTGGCAACGCGCGGTGCGCGCCGCCAAGGTCTGGGCGGAAGAGGGCTGAAGCCGCCTGACGAGGGTTGGCTTCAGCGCAAGGCTCTCCCGGGCGCCACATGGCGGCGATCGCCGGCGGCATCATGCCGCCGGTGCCGCCAGCTCGCACACCGCTCACGCGGATGACGACGGGCTGACTTTGCCGGGCTCGCAGGCGCGAGCGACCGGGCGCAGGGACTTAGGGCGCAAGGCCCGGTGCGGCGCATTTGCATGATCCCCTCCCTGAATATTTCCCATCGTCTGACGTGAATCGGTCTCGGGTGCAATCCGTCCGCGTCCGGGGCGCTCCCGGCGAGGGATAGGCATCGGGCGTGCCGGGGCCATGTGGCGTGCATGGCTTGATTCCCGAGGCGGTCGACCCAGGCGAAGAGACTTCCCCGGAGGCGGACGGCTTGCGTCCTTACCGATGCGAGAAGCATGCCAGTCGCTGCAACCTATTGAATTGGCAGGGAAGTTTGTTGTTCGAAACGGGGTGTTTTCCGTCTTCCGAAGGAAAACGTTTCAGGAATGAAAGGCGAGGCGGGCGCTCGGGCGAAGCGCGTCTCGGCGCGCTACGGGACACCCGGTCGGGAAACCGGGTGCCGCACCGGTGACGGCAAATTAGGCAATGCACTTGACACTCAATACCGGCGGGCGTTTGCGCCGTCGGCCGAGCACTTATGCAAAGGGTTATCAACAGTTGCTGTGGATATCCTTGCCGTCGACCGGTGCAGGTCCTGCAAAATCCATCGGACGACGATGCGTCAGGCGGCCGGCTTCTTGCCGATGGTGAAGGCGATCTCAGCCACGCCTGCCACGCCGGCGCTGACCTTGTCGCCCGGTTCGAGCGGTCCCACGCCTGCGGGCGTGCCGGTGAAGATCAGGTCGCCTGCTGCGAGCTTCACGCTACGCGAGATCTCGGCAATCAGGTCAGGCACCGACCAGATCAGCTCATTGAGATCGCCGGTCTGACGGTTCTCGCCATTCACGTCCAGCCACACGCGGCCTTCCTTCGGATGACCGACATCTGCCACGGCGTGGAGCGGGCCGCACGGTGCCGAGGCATCGAACGCCTTGCCCCAGTCCCACGGACGACGCGTGTCCTTGGCCTGCTGCTGCAGGTCGCGACGCGTGAGGTCGACACCGACACCGTAACCCCACACCAGCGACAGCGCCTGGCTGGCATCGACGTTCTCGCCGTCGGCGCCGATGGCGACCACCAGTTCGATCTCGTGGTGAAGCTCGCTCGTGAGCGGCGGGTAGGGCAGCGTGCCTTCGGCGGCAACGACGGCGTCGGCCGGCTTCATGAAGAAGAACGGCGGCTCGCGATCCGGATTGCTGCCCATCTCGCGGGCATGTGCGGCGTAGTTACGGCCGACGCAGAACACGCGGCGCACGGGAAAGCGGGCGTCGCTGCCTGCGACGGCGACCGACGCCTGGGGCGGGGCCGAAATAACGAATTGGCTCATGAGAAGACTCTCGGCTGAAACGAAACAATAACCAACAAGATACTGGCGCCGACACACGACGGCGCCTTGAACAACGTCGCGCCTATCGGCACGAACGACAGCAAAACGGCCCGACTTCGCAACTACTTCGCAAAGACCTGCGACAGGTCGGCAAACGCTTTGAACTCCAGCGCGTTGCCGGCCGGGTCGTAGAAGAACAGCGTTGCCTGCTCGCCCACTTGTCCGGCGAAGCGAATATGCGGCTCGATCACGAAACGGGTACCGGCGGCGCGCAGGCGCTCGGCCAGTGCATGCCACGCGGGCATGTCAAGGATAACGCCGAAATGCGGGACAGGAACTTCGTCACCATCGACCGGATTCGTGATGCGCTTGCCCGCTTCGTCCGGCGAGAGGTGGGCGACCAGTTGATGGCCGAAGAAATCGAAGTCGATCCAGTGATCCGAACTGCGCCCTTCGGCACAACCCATCACGCCGCCGTAGAAGCGACGGGCCGCTTCGAGATCGTCGACAGGGAACGCGAGGTGAAAGAGCGGTGTTGCCATACGGGGACTCCGGTGCAATGTGGGGTTGAACGAGTTTCGAATGCCGCGTGGTCTCGCGGACGTCTTTTTTCCTTGGCCATCGACAGGCAGAACGGCCCCACCGATTTGCTGTAAATTCTATCCATCGATAAAAATAATCAGAAACGAATAATTCGACCGCTCAGTCACAAAAATTTCGATCAATGATCCGTTACCTGAAAACCTTCGTCACGGCAGCCGAAACCGCTTCGTTCTCGGCGGCGGGCGCGCGCCTCGGACTGACCCAGTCGGCCGTGAGTGCGCAGATCCAGCGTCTTGAGGACGATCTCGGTGTGCAGCTCTTCGAGCGCACCGGACGCGCCGTGTCGCTCTCCGACGATGGCCGCCGCTTGCTCGCTCAAGCGCAGGGGGTGATAGCGGGATATCAGGCGATGCGCGGCGAGGTTGGGGCGCACGACGGGCAGGCGGCGCTCGCACCCATCCACGTTGGCGCGATCCTCACGGTGCAGCTTGGCCTGCTGCCGGGCGCGGTGCAGCGCTGGACGGCGCTCGGCGCGATGCCGCATCTGAACATCGTGCCGGGCATGTCGGTGCAATTGCTGGGGCAGCTTGACGCGAAGGAACTCGATCTGGCGGTGATGATCCGGCCACGCATTGGCGTACCGGCGGACATGAAGTGGCTCACGCTCATGCAGGAGCCATACGTCGCCATCGCTCCGAAGGGGACGCGCGGGACTGTGGCCGATTGGGCCGTCGAGATGCCGTTCGTGCGCTACAACCGGCGCTCATACGGGGGCGAGCTTGTCGAGCGTTACCTGCGCCGGCATCGGCTCTGGGTGCGCGAAGGCGTCGAGCTGGACGAGCCCGAAGTCATCCTGCGCCTGGTGCGCGCACGACTGGGATGGTCGATCGTGCCCGCGACGCTTATCGGTCTGCCGGTCGAGGGGCATGGCGCGACGAAGGCGGGCAAGGGGGGAGGCAACGTCGTTCAGGGCGTTCAGGTGCTGCCGCTCTCGGGCGCACCGCTCACGCGGGAGCTAGGCGTACTCGTGCGCCAATCGGCGCTCAAACGCACGCCGGTTGCCACGCTGATGCAGTGCCTCACCCACGAGGCTCAGTCGCTCGGATGAGTGGCGGCCTGTGGCAGTGGCGAAGCCGGCTCGGCCATTGCGCCGCCCAACGCCTGCCATAGCGCTGCGGTATCCGTCAGACGAGCGCCTTGCGCATCGAGCCGGGCGCGCGTGGCGTCGAGTGCCTGTCGCTGGGCGTCGAGCAGCGAGAGATGGCTGATGCCGCCCAGGCGATATCGCTCGCTTGCAATCCGGAAGGCCGCCTCCGTCCGGCGCGCTGCATCGTCGCGGGCGGTGAGGGTGTTGGCGTCGGCCTCCAGCGCGCGCATGGCGTCGGCCACCTGCGCGAGACCGAGCAGCACGGTGTCCTGATATGACGCGAGCGCCGCGTCATAGGCGGCAACGGCCGAGCGCCGTTGCGCGCGCAACTCGCCGCCGCGAAACAGCGGCTGCAACAGGTTCATCCCGATATTCCAGATGTTGATGCCGTTACCCAGATCGGCGGTGCGCATGCGCTGCGTGCCGAAGCTGCCGGACAGTGTGAATTGCGGGTAGAGATTCGCGGTGGCCACGCCGACATCGGCGCTGGCCTTATGCAACATCGCCTCGGCGGCGCGAATATCCGGACGTCTCTGGGCCAGCGTGGAGGGTAGCGACACGGGAACCGCTTGCGGCAGTTGCAGGCTGTTGAGATCGATGACGGGAGACGTGAAGGCGCCGGGTGCCTGACCGGTCCAGCGAGCCAGTTGGTGATCGTACTGAGCGATCTGCAAGCGCAGCGCAGGCAACTGCGCTTCGGTCTGGGCAACGAGCGCGGCCTGATTCTCGACGTCGAGCGTGGCTACGCCGCCCACGCGCTGACGCGAGCGCGTAATGTCGAGCTGCGCCCGTTGCGCGCTCGCCATGCCTTCGAGCGCCGAGAGCTGAGCCCGTGCGCTGGCTTGTCGCAGGGCTGCCGTCACCACGTTGCCCGCGAGCGAGAGCCGGGCGGCTTCCGCTTCGAAGCGTTGGTAATCGATCTGCGCAGCCAGACCTTCCAGCGCACGCCGATTCGCGCCGAACACATCCAGCGTGTAAGCAATATCGACGCTCGCGTTGTACAACGTGAACGGTCCGGGATTGGGCACGCTCGTGATGCCGAACGACTCAAGATCGACCTGCTCGCGCGTGCCTGAGAGCTTGAGATCCGCTGACGGCAGCAAACGCGCACCCGCCTGGGCGCGATAGTCTTCCTGCGCCTGACGCAGTTTCGCCTCGGCTTGTCGCAATGTGGGGCTATCCGCGAGCGCCTGATCGACAAGGGCGTTCAGGGCGGGTGAGCCGAAACGTGTCCACCAGTGCGATGGCACGTCGTCCCCTGCGATCAGAGTTTGCGCCATGCCTTGCGCCCCGTCGGTGCCGGCGGTCATGGCGGACTGCGTGCCCGTGGTGTATTGCGAAACGTTAGTCGGGTCGGGCGTGTGAAAGTCAGGCCCGACCGTGCAGGCCGCGAGCGTCGCGCTCAGCCCCAGCGTCAGCCACAGCGATGAGCTGCGGGCAGCGCGGTCACGACCCCTATGTCGGGCAACTCGCATGATGGCCTCAGTCGAGCGTGCGTTTGTAGAACTTCACGGCCACCGTCATGAGGACGGCGGAGAACACCAGCAGCGGCCACAGGTCGTGCCAAGCATCGCCCCAGCCGTTGCCCTTGAGCAGAATGCCGCGAATGAGCCGGTTGAAGTAGGTGAGCGGCAGCACGTTGCCGATGGCTTGCGCCCACGCGGGCATGCCGCGAAACGGAAACATGAAGCCCGAGAGCAACATGTTCGGCAGAAAGTAGAACACCGTGAGTTGCATGGCCTGCAACTGGTTCTGCGCGAACGACGACAGCGTGATGCCCACGGTAAGGTTGGCCGCAATGAAGACCAGCGCGGCGAGATAGATCGCGACCACACTTCCCTCGAACGGCACGTGAAAGACGAAGCGCGCCGCGATGAGAATGATGCTCGCCTGTATCAACCCGATGGCGATATACGGCACGATCTTTCCCGTCATGACTTCGATGGGCAGCACGGGCGTGGCGAGCAGGTTTTCCATCGTCCCGCGCTCACGCTCACGCACGATGGCGAGGCCCGTCATCATGGCGAGTGTCATCGACAGAATCACGCCCATCAGGCCGGGAATGATGTTGTATTGCGTGATGCCTTCGGCGTTGTAGAGCCGATGTACCTGCACGTCGAATGCGTTCTGTCCTCCGGCCAGTGACGCGAGCGGCCCCGTCAGATCTTTCTGCGCGACGGACTGGGCGATGGCGGGCAATGCACCGAGCGCCGAGGCCATTGCCATCGGGTCGGTCGCATCGGCCTCGACAAGCAGGGCGGGGCGCTCACCACGCAGCAATCGTCGCGTGAAGTCGGCGGGGATGTTCAGCACGAACTGAACGCGCCCCTGCGCGAGTGCGGCGCGCCCGGCGTCTTCGCTCGTGAGGGTCTCGGTGAAGTGGAAGTATTGAGAATGCTCCATGGCCGCCACGAAACTGCGCGTGAATTCGCTGTCGTCGGCGACGAGCGCAGCAGTGGGCATGTGCTTGGGGTCGGTGTTGATGGCGAAGCCGAAGAGCGTCAGTTGCACGAGCGGCACGCCCACAATCATCGCGAAGGTCACGCGGTCGCGGCGCAGTTGCAAGAACTCCTTGCACACGATGCTCCACCAACGGGCGATAGAGAACCCCAGCGGCGTGCTCACGCGTCGTCTCCGAAGTTGTCTTTCGCGTGGCTCATCAAGTAGATGAAGACGTCTTCGAGACTCGTATCGATAGGGGTGACGCGCAGCGCGTGCGTGCCGGCCAGTTCGTGCAGCAGCTTGCCGAGCGCGTCGCCGTCTTGTCCGCTGACGTGCAGCGCGCTGCCGAAGGCGACCGTCTGTGCGACGGCGGGTTGTTCGCGCAGTTCGCGCGCCAGATCGACGAGGTTCTCACCCTGCACCGTCCATGTCGACAGGTGCTGACTCTCGATGACCTCGGCCGCCGTGCCCTGAGCGAGCAGTTCCCCATACGAGATGTAGGCGAGTTTGTGGCAGCGCTCCGCTTCGTCCATGTAATGCGTGCTCACGAGCACCGAAATGCCTTTTGAGGCCAACTCGTGCAGTTCTTCCCAGAAGTCGCGCCGGGCGGTCGGGTCGACGCCCGCGGTCGCTTCGTCGAGCAGAAGCACCTGCGGCTCGTGCAGCATGCATGCCGCGAGCGCGAGGCGCTGTTTCCAGCCGCCTGAGAGCGATCCCGTCAACTGCTTGGCGCGGCCCTTCAGACCGAGCCCTTCGATCGCGCGATCGACCGCTTCGCGGCGGTTCGGCATGCCGTACACGCGCGCTACGAAATCCAGATTCTCGCGGATCGTCAGGTCTTCCCAGTACGAGAAGCGCTGCGTCATATAGCCGATCAGACGCTTGATCTGCGCGCTCTCGCGCACAATGTCGAAGCCCAAACAAGTGCCGCTGCCCGAGTCGGGGGTGAGCAGTCCGCACATCATGCGAATGCAGGTGGTCTTTCCGCTGCCGTTCGGGCCGAGAAAGCCGAAGATCTCGCCGCGTCGCACTTGCAGCGAGACGTCCTTGACGACGTGCTTGTCACCGAAGTGCTTGTTCAATCCGTTGACGTCGATAGCGAGGTCGCCATTGTGGCCGGCGTGATTCCCCTGGCCGCCGTGGGGCGCGGCGTCAGCGGGGGGATGCGTGTCGCGGCCGTTCATTGACGTGTTACCTGCACCGGCTGCCCCGGATTGAGTTTGACGGCGTCTGCCGGGGCAGGGTGCGCTTCGACCATGTAGACGAGCTTGTCGCGCGTGTCGTTGCTGTAGATGACGGGCGGTGTGTACTCCGCCTGATTGGCGACATACGTGATGTTGGCATCGACACCGGCGCCGCAACCGTCGCACGCGATATGTACCGTTTGCCCGGCCCTGAGGCTGCCCAGCACCGTCTCCGGCACGAAAAAGCGCACCTTGATGTTGCCCGGCGGCAGCAGCCGCACGACGGGGCTGCCTGCCGGTACCCATTCGCCGACGCGATACATCGTGTCGTACACGCGCCCGGCGGCGCTCGCCCCGGGATGCTTCTGCGCGAGTTGCCAGTCGGCCTGTGCGAGCGAGGCACGGGCTACGTCGACTTGCGCGGCCTGCGCCTGTCGCTGTGCTTCGCGGCCCGGCAGTCGCGCCACGGCCAGACTGCTTTGCAGTTCCTGAACGTGTGCGGTGCTGCTGCGCGCGTCGGCACGGCTGGCGTCGAGCTGCTCGCGGGAAATACCGCCTGCGGCGTACTGCGCCTGATCGCGATCGAACTGGGCGACGGACTTGTCGCGCACGGCGATGGCTTGCTTGAGCTGGGCAGCAGATACGGCAATTTCATCGGGACGCTTGCCGGTGTCGAGGTCGCGCAACTGCGCTTCGGCGCTGGCGAGCGTTTCGCGCGCATGGGCCTGAGCGGCCAGTTCGTAGGTGGATTCGAGATCGAACAGGGCGTCACCCGCCTTGACCTGTTGGCCGCGCTTGACCGACAGGGTCTGGAGTGTGCCGGCCTGCGAGGAGGCGACATAGACAAACTCGCCTTCCACATAGCCTTGCCACGGCGTGGGGCCGTGATCGCCACAGCCGGCCAGAGCGGCTGTGACGGCAAGGGTCATCGCGTTAGTGCACTTGCGAGGGTATGCCTGCATGACATGTCTCGTGCGTGGCGGTTGTCCGCTGCCACCTTAGCGCAAAAGCGTCTTGGCGAGCAATCAGGGCAACCGGAGCGATCGGGGGCAGGTAGGGCCAGCGCCATGCGCGTGAGGGGACTCTCTGCTATTGTGCGCACATGTCCGGCGGCGCACGGGGCGCGCCAGCAGTCACGGCGCAGCGCTCCGGACCTCATGCAAGGAGCTTGATTGATATGTCTCACGACACGTTCGACGAAAACGACTGGAAGCGATTCCTGAAACACATCGGCGAAGACCCGGATCGCCCCGGCCTGCACGAAACGCCGGCACGCGTGCAGAAAGCATGGCGGCAATGGACCGCCGGTTATGGTCAGGACCCGGCCGAAGTGCTCAAGGTCTTTGAAGACGGGGCAGAGCAATACAACGAATTGATCGTCGTGCGCGGCATTCCCGTCTACAGCCATTGCGAGCACCATCTCGCGCCGTTCTTCGGCAAGGCGACTATCGGCTATCTGCCCAATGGCAAGATCGTCGGATTGTCGAAGCTCACGCGTCTGGTCGACTGTTTCGCGCGTCGCCTGCAAGTGCAGGAACGTCTGACCACACAGGTCGCCGAAGCGCTGATGACGCATCTGCAACCGAAGGCCGTTGGCGTGGTGGTGTCGTGCCGTCACATGTGCATGGAGAGCCGGGGCATTCGCACGGCGGGTGAAGAGACGGTCACGTCTTCGATGCTCGGCGAGTTGCAGCCCAATCTGGCATTGCGCACGGAATTCCTCGCGCTCGCTCGCGACAAGTAATCGCACAAGACGCAAAAAAGCGCCGGCGGGGACATTCCTCGCCGGCGCTTTTTCCATGGGGCCGTTCGGTTTTACCGACCGTAACGCGCCACGATGGTCGAGCCGTTTATCGTATGACCGGCGAGCGCGGCGGACAGGCCGTTGGCGTCGAGCCCGGCCGGCAACTGGCCGGGTTCGATGTCGGTCGCCGTCACGGTGATGATGTAGTGATGCGGCGTATCGCCGACCGGCGGGCAGGCACCGCGATAGGCCATTGCACCGCTGACGTTCTTGCCGACGGTGACTTGCGGACTCGTTTCGTTCCCCGCACCGGCAGCGAGCGACGAGACCGTGGCCGGAATGTTGTAAGCGACCCAATGCACGACACCGCCGCCTTTTGCGCCGTCGGGGTCCTTCATCGTAATGACCACGCTGCGCGTGGCTTGCGGCAGATTTTTCCACTCGACGGGCGGGCTGACATTCTTGCCGCCGCACTCGCCCAGCCCGGCGTGCACCGCGGGCAGCAGGCCGCTGTCCGCGAACGCGCTCGACGAGACGCTCATGCCTTCGGCATGCGCCGTCCCTGCGGCGAATGCCATGGCGATCGCCGCCGCGCCTGCAATGCCCACTGCGCTCGTGGATGAGAGCCGTTTCATAAGCATGCCTCCTATTTGGCAGATGCAATGATGAGTTTGAATGGTAGTGCAAGCAGTGCCGTGCCCGCCACACCTGCACACCATAGCGCGACAAACCATCCCCAGCGAATCAGGGCCAGTTGCCAGCGGCTGTGAACGACGCTCTGCTCGCGTTGCCGGCGCGCGGCCGGGCGTACAAGATCAGTGATAGTGCGCATCTGGTGTCACCTTGCCGCGAAATACCCAATAGGCCAGCATCGTGTAGGCGATGATCACCGGAATGATGAAGGCCGCCCCCCATAACGTGAACGACAGACTCGAATGCGGCGCGGCGGCGTCCCAGATCGTGATGCCCGGCAGGATCGCATACGGATAGGCGCTGATGAGCAGCCCGCTGTAGCCAAGGAACACGAGTCCGATGGCGAGCCAGAACGGCGTGGCATCGTGCGCCCGGCGCAACACACGGCGCATGACGAACGTCGCGCCCGCCACGAGGAACGGCACCGGCAGGCACCGCCAGAACCACTGGTCGTCGAACCAGCGCTCGGCCACCAGCGGCAAGCGCAGCGGTGTCCACAGCGAGACGATGGCCATGGTCGCCACGAGCGCCAGCGTGAGCGGCCACGCGAGCACGCGCAGGCGGCGCTGCAAATCGCCCTCGGTCTTGCCGATCAGCCAGCACGCACCAAGCAGTGCGTATGTCACAAGCAAGCCCAGTCCGGTGAACAAGTTGAAGGCCGTGACCCACGCGAAGGCGTCGCCCGCGAACTGGCCGTTCTCTACCGGGATGCCGGACAAATAAGCGCCGAGTGAAACGCCCTGAAAGAACGTTGCGCCTGCCGAGCCACCAATGAACGCCAGATCCCACCACTGCCGTGTGCGACGTGATTTCCCGCGAATCTCGAATGCCACGCCGCGAAAAATCAGGCACACGAGCATGAACACCAGCGGCAAATACAGCGCCGAGAGCAGCACCGAGTACACCATCGGGAACGCGGCCAGCAGCCCGGCGCCGCCGAGCACGAGCCACGTCTCGTTGCCGTCCCAGACCGGGGCGACGGAGTTCATCATCGTGTCGCGCTCGCCCGCGTCGGGGAAGAAGGGGAAGAGGATGCCGATGCCGAGGTCGAAGCCGTCGAGCACCACGTAGAGAAACAGGCCGAGCGCGATGATGGCGGCCCAGGCTAAGGTCAGATCCATGAGAAGTCTCGCTAAGGTCGATGTCGCGTCGTGCGCCGATCAGGTCGCGTGCGCGGGGTCGGTGTCCATCCGTCCGGACAGACCCGACACGGCGGGTACGGCTTGCGGCACGAGGTGGCCGTCAGGCAGAGGGCGGCCATCGCCGGATGCGGTGGACGGATCGCCGAGCAATACCGGACCGCCGCGCAGAATCTTCAGCAGGTAGTACACGCCGGTGCCGAACACCAGGAAGTAGGCCAGCACAAGGATCAGCAGCGAGACCTGCACCTGCTGTGCGCTGACCGGCGACATGGCGTGCGCGGTGCGCATCACGCCGTAGACCACCCACGGCTGTCGTCCGGCTTCGGTCGTGACCCAGCCGGCGAGCAAAGCGATGAACCCGGTCGGCGAAAGCACGAGCATGGCGCGAGCGAAGTTGCGCGAGGTGAAGAGCGTGCCGCGACGGCGCAGCCACACGGCGGCGAGGGCTGCACCGATCATCGCCAGGCCAAGGCCGACCATGATGCGGAAGCTCCAGAACACCAGCGGTACGTTAGGGCGTTCGTCTTTCGGAAACTCCTTCAGACCGCGAATCTCACCGTCCCAGCTATGGGTGAGGATGAGGCTGCCCAGATGCGGTATTTCGAGTGCGTAGCGCGTGGTCTCGGCTTCCATGTCCGGCCAGCCGAACAGATTGAGCGGCGTGCCGCCAGTCTTCGTCTCCCAGAGCCCTTCGATGGCGGCGAGTTTGGCGGGTTGATGTTCCCGTGTGTTCAGTCCGTGAAGGTCGCCAACGAAGGCTTGCAACGGCGCGAAGATCAGCAGCAGCCACATGGCCATCGAGAACATGGTCTTGACGGCCGGATCGCGGCGTCCGCGCAGCAGATGCCATGCGCCGGTGCCTGCTACGACCAGTGCGGCCACCACGAACGCGGCGATACTCATGTGCGCCAGGCGATACGGAAAAGAGGGGTTGAAGATCACGTCCCACCACGACAGCACGACTACGCGGCCGTCGACGATCTCGTAGCCCTGCGGCGTTTGCATCCAGCTGTTCGAGGCGAGAATCCAGAACGTCGAAATCAGCGTGCCGATGGCCACGCACAAGGTCGCGGCGAAGTGCGCACGTGGACTCACGCGGTTCCAGCCGAACAGCATGATGCCGAGGAAGCCGGCTTCGAGGAAGAACGCCGTCATCACCTCATAGGTGAGCAGCGGCCCGGTAACGGCGCCGGCGAAGCTGGAAAAGCCCGACCAGTTGGTGCCGAATTGATAGGCCATCACTACGCCCGAGACCACGCCCATGCCGAAGCACACGGCGAAGGCCTTCGACCAGAAGCGGCAGAGATCGAGATAGTGTTGCTGACGTGTTTTCAGCCAGAGACCTTCGAGCACGGCGATGAAGCTCGCCAGACCGATGGAGACAGCGGGGAAAATGATGTGAAACGAGACCGTGAACGCGAATTGCAGGCGTGCGAGGTCGAGGGCTTCCGGAACGGCAGTCATGTTGCGCTCTATGTATGCAAATTAACCCTGTCTTGTATGGCGTATAGATCCACTTATCGCCATTTATTTGCATGCATATTAGGGGATGCTGCGTCGCAGCACGCGTGACAAGTCGTCACATGTGGCGCATTGACGCGGCGTGTCGCAGCCTGTCGATCGGCGCTATTTGTATGTTTTTCAAGGGATTTATGTCGGCACCCCGTGCGACGTCATGTCACACGGGAGTGAAGCGTCGCGCGGGCGATGTCTTAGCTGAGCAGCCCGGCACCGATATTGATCGACAGGCCGAGCACGGCCAGATTGAAGAAGAACGAGAGGATGGCCTGTGCGAGCGTGGCGCGTCGCATGCGGCGCGATTTCAACGCCACGTCAGCGGTTTGCGAGGCGACGGCGATCGTGAACGAGAAATACAGGAAGTCCCAGTAATCCGGATCGCAGTCGCGGTCCGGCCACGCCAGCGCGAACGGCGATTCGGTGTCGGTGAAGTACAGGCGAGCGTAGTGCAGCGTGTAGATCGTCGGCACGAGAAACCAGCCGGCGATCAGCGTGGCGGCGGCAAACAGCACGTGCTCCGACGTCTGGTGCGGCACGCCGGATTTGGCGCTGGCAAGAATGTGGATGATGGCGACCACGCTGGCGATGGCCGACAGGCTGACCACCGAGAGCACGATTGCCGCGCTCTGGTCTTCCTGCTCGGCGAAGCGTTCGATGCTGCGCTTGGGCGCGGTGACCATCATGAACCAGATCATCGCCAGATAAGACCAAGCCCCGGCGTTCCAGCCGATCAGTGTGCGCGTAACGGCACTGAACTCCCCTTTGACGGCTACCTGAACGAACAGGCCGGCCAGCACGCCGATGACAATGGCGATGAGCAGTCGAGGGTGAAAGCGAACCAGATGTGGGAAGAGCTTGGCATTCATTAGCGATGTCCGAACGATGACGGCGAGCGGTTCGATTATCCACTAACGCCGTCAACCGTTCGGTCAATGACTCAGGACCAACAGGACAAACACCGTGTTGATTGCCGCGTGCAGCACGACGGATGCTGCCAGACCACGCGTTTTCTTCGCCAGCCAACCGGCCGTCAATCCGATCAGCAGATAAAACAGGAAGCGTTTGGCATCAAAGTGAGCGGCGGCAAAGATCACGGCTTGCCACAGGTTCGAGGCGACGAAGCTCATGTGACGTGTCAGGCCACCCAACAGGCAGCCCCGGAACGCGAACTCTTCGACAATCGGTACCGCGACGGCAAGCAGCAACAGGGCGAGCCCGGCACCGCCCAGTTGCCCCGCACCGCGCGCGATCGACTCGGCCAGAAGGGGCGGCTGAGCCCCCTGCGGTCCGTAGCGAGTGGCCGCCCAGCCGCTGAGCGCCGCGAGTCCGACGAGGATCACGGGCCAGATGAACCATTTCGCCTTCCACTTGCCGCTCCCAAGCCACTGCCGCCAGCCGAAGCGCCATACCGTTGGCGCCAAAGCAAGCGAGATGACGCTGAGAGTCACGGCGTGCGCAATGGCGAGCTTGGGTTGCAGAAGCGGCAGGGTGGCGGGAGTGCCGCCGAGCGTCAGCGTGAGTCGCCCGAGCATGGCCAGGGGAACGATCCAGGTGATAACGCAGAATGCCCCCAGGCCATACCATGCGTGGCGCAGGCCGATGCTGTCGAACAGGGGAACCGTCGGGCGCCCCTTGCGGGCGCGCACGGTGCCCACATAGTGCACGGGGAACATCAGGATGCCAGGCGACAGAGCGATCGCGAGCAGACCTGACAGTAGCGAGACCAGCAGCCAAAAGAGGGCGGGATGAAACGCTGCCGCCGGATGGATTGTCAGCAGCACGCCGTACGATTGCGTGAGCGGCCAGAAATTGCCCTTATCGTGAGCGAGCGACGCTTGCAAAGCGCCCTCCGATGCCTTGGCATCCCCGGCGGCAAGCGCGACTTGCAGGCGCAACGCGCGATTCTGTGGTGTCTCGGTCTCGCCCTGCGGTATGTCTGCCATGGCACGCTGCGCCCCTGCGGCATCGCCAGCTTGATGCAAGGCGCGCGCGCTCGCATGCGGATCAACCTTCATCCCCGCCTTTTGCACACGGCGCAAGACGTCGCGTGCCGCAGTGCCGGGCAGCACGTCATGGGCGGTATTGATGTACGTGTTGGCCATCCACGGCGTTTTCGGTACCGGTGCGTTCATTAGCAGACGCGTTGCCTCGTCTTTCTTGCCTGTCGTTGCGAGATAGCGAACGGCGGTCAGCAGCACGGGGGTATCCGGTGCCAGTTTGGCCGCTTCCACAGCCTGCAAGCCGGCATTCTTCGTGTCCTGCGTCGCTTGATAGGCGTTTGAGAGCGCGGTATGCAAACTTGCGCGATCCTTCGCCGGCCAGCCCTCGGCCTTGGGCAGAAGGGCGGTGCCTTGCGCAATCGCCGCCTTGCCGTACACGTTTTGCAGCAGATACAGCGCGATTTCCGGCCGCTCCCCAAACTTCGCTCTCAACGCTGGCTGACATGTTTCCAGGTCCTTCTGCGCGTGCTCGGCCCATCGCAACTCGTCCGACCAGGAGTAGTTCTGCATGAATCGACAGCGTGCCAGCGCGAGCGCGGCGTCGTCGGGATTGGCACGCACGGCCGCGGTGTAGTCCGCAGCGATCTGACGATATTTGGCGAGGGAGGCCGCATCGATCTGCCTGGACGCCTCGTCGAGGTTCAGCAAGCCATGGCCGGGGGAAGGGGCGGGTTGTGCGGCGTGGGATTGCGCGAGCGGCAAGACGCCGAGTGTGGCAACCAGTAGACAGAGAAGGGGGCGGTACACGCGAGAGATCCAAGGGGGTTGTTGTCGCTGGCCGGCGGATACGCGGCAAGCCTGCTTGGGAATAACGACAAACGGCGGATGAACTGTAGTGCGCAGTTCGTGCGGATGGCGCGCGGCACAGTTATGGTGCGTCGCCGCATCGCGATGCGGCATCGTGCCCGTTGTGGTGTCGCTGGCGGCGTGTCACGCACGCAATATCGCATAGTCGATGGCGCGTCATGCGCGTTTTCAAAGATGGGCTGATCTTGCGCAATGCCATGAGCTGCGGGGTTCTGCGGGGGAATTGCCGCGTGCTTTGCCTCGGCATGGCACGCCACTTGCTATTGATTGCATAAGGCCAACGGCGGCCGAGTGAAGACAAGCGAATTTTCTGCACCGCATGCATGCCCCCGCGTGAGCGGGGACTTCGGGGCAACGGCGTCCCGAAGCCATAGGCCTGTTCACAGGCATACGGCTTCGGGGCGCTTTTTTTTCGGCATACGAACACGAGGGTATCCATGAGCACGCTCACGCAATCATTGAAAAGTGGCAACTGGCGCGCGCTGGTTGCGTGTTTTCTCTACTTCGACACCGGTTTCACCGTCTGGGTGATGCTCGGACCCTTGGCGCCGTTCATCGGCAAAGACATCGCGATGACGCCCGCGCAAACCGGCTTTCTCGTGGCCGTGCCGGTACTGGGGGCCGCGATTCTGCGAGTCACGCTGGGCAATCTGTATCAGGCCTTCGACGGTCGCAAGATCGCGTTGATGGGGCTTACGCTGTCGGCCATTCCGTCAGTGGTCTTGCTGCTCATGCCGGGTACGCCGTCGTACACGCTGTTGCTGGTGCTCGGCGTGTTCCTCGGCATCGGCGGGGCGAGCTTCGCCGTGGCCTTGCCGATGGCGGGCAGCAACTATCCGCCCAAGGTGCAGGGGCTGGTGCTCGGTCTCGCGGCGGCGGGTAACGTCGGCGCTGTGCTCGACGGGTTCATGTTCCCGGGACTGGCCGAGCACTATGGCTGGGCGCATGCGGCCGGGGCTGCGCTGCCGTTGCTCGCGCTTGCCGGGTTGGCGCTGGTGTTCTGGGCGAAGGATCAGGGCGTGAAGTCGGGCAGTGCACCGCGCGCGTTCACGAGCTTCTTCATTACCGTGTTTGGCCTGATCGCACTCGTGCTGTGCGTGCATGCGGGCGCATTCGGCGAAGGCAAGGCCGGTGTGTTGCTGCTGCCCGTGCTGGGCGCATTGCTCGCGATTGCCGTGCTGCCGCGCCACTATCGCGGAGTGCTGGCCGAGCGTGACACGTGGGTCATCATGCTGGTCTACAGCATTACGTTCGGTGGTTTCGTCGGCATGTCGTCGTACGTGACGACGCTGCTCATCTCGCTGTACGGCATGCCGCGCATCGAAGCGGGTCTGTTCATGTCGCTGCTCGCGTTCCTTGGTGCGCTGGTGCGCCCTGTCGGCGGTCTGGTCGCCGACAGGATTTCCGGTGTTCGGGCGCTGGTGCTGTTGCTCGCGACGATTTCGGTCATCGATCTGGTGTTCGCCGCATGGATGCCCCCGCAGGGTGCCGGCATCGCATTGCTCGTGCTGATCTACGTGTGCTTCGGTCTTGGAAACGGCGCGACGTTCCAGCTCGTGCCGCAACGCTGGCAAGGCAAGACCGGGCTGATGTCGGGCATCATCGGCGCGGCGGGGGGCATCGGCGGATTCTATCTGCCGGTGATCATGGGTATCGCGAAGGAGTCGACGGGCAGCTATCAGATGGGCTTCGCCACGTTCGGCGCACTGGCGGCGCTCGCGTTCGTGCTGGTCGTTGCGCTGCGCACCCACTGGATGTCGTGGGCACTCCCGACGGACGTGGCTGGCGGCGCTGTCCTCGCGGGCGGCGTAGCGCACGTCGAGTAATCGACGCGCGGTCGTCGTGTCTCCCGCGGTCCGTCGCTGCTTCGGCACGGCGGGCCGTTTTGTTTCCTCGGGACGCTTCGCATAGACTGTCGGGCAAGATCGTATTCCCGCAGGAGCCATCATGCGTCTGGGCGTGCCCAGCCTCTCGGCGTTGCAGGCCTTTGAGGCCAGCGCCCGTCATCAGAATTTCGCGCAGGCCGCCCAGGAACTCGCGCTCACCCATGGCGCCGTTTGCAAACGGGTGGGCGAGTTGGAGAAGCACCTCGGCGTGGCCTTGTTCGAGCGCGTGAAGCAACGGCTCGTTCTGACGTCGGCCGGTGCGGAGTACGCCAAACGCATTCGTGTACATCTCGACCAGATTCGACGCGACACGCTGGACGTCGTGCAGCAGGGGCGGGAGACAGAACTGGAAATTGCCGTTGGCGTGACCTTCGCCGCCCAATGGCTGATTCCACGGCTCGATGACTTTTACGCGAACACGCGCGACGTTCGTCTTCACATTCTCGGGCGCGATCAACCGGTGTTTTTCGACGACTCTGCGTTCGACGCCACGATCTACTTCAGCACGCGGCTGTGGCCCGGCATGCCCGGCACGGCACTCATCACTGACGATTCCCTCCTGCTCGTCGCGGCGCCCCGTCTGCTTGAGGGACAGGCATCGCTTTCGCTGGAACAGATCGCCGCGTTGTCATGGATCTGCCCGCGCGACCTGCCGCGCGTGTGGGACGGCTGGCTTGCGTCGCAGGGGCTGCCGGACGCGCCAGCCATCGGGCAGGAAGTGAAGCCCAAGCGCAGTGCCCAGCGTTACGACATGTTCATCATGGCGATCAACGCGGCGGTCGCAGGGCTTGGCGTTGCTTTGCTGCCGCGCGTGCTGATCGAGCGCGAACTGGCCAGCGGTGCGTTAGTGCAGGCGCACCCGCATACGCTCGCCAATCCGCAAACCATCTACTTTTCCTATCCGGCACAGCGCAGC
Source organism: Pandoraea sp. (assembly GCA_031291335.1). Lineage (GTDB taxonomy): Bacteria > Pseudomonadota > Gammaproteobacteria > Burkholderiales > Burkholderiaceae > Pandoraea. Next base: position 30,229 of record JARLJF010000057.1, read on the forward strand.
GACTGGGCGCCGCTGCGTCAGTTCGATGCGTGGCTACGCCAGGCCGTGGACACTTATCGTGCCGACAGGTCGGGACTCTCGCGCAGCACTTGCTCGTAGAGGCCCTGATACCCCAGCCACGCGACATAGTCCGAGCCGAGTAAGCGAAATACCTCGCGGGCCTCGCTGTCGGAGAGCACTTCGAGCGGCCCCGCGGCTTCGGCGAGCAACTGCACTTGCGCGCACCGTTCCATCGCGAGGAAGCGATAGGCGGCGGCGTCGACCGACGAACCTACTGTCAGCAACCCGTGATTGAGCAGCACCGCGGCGCGTTTGTGCCCCATCGTCTGCGCGATGCGACGGCCCTCGTCAGCACCGAGCACTAGCACATCGCCGCGAAACAGTACGTGGTCGTCGTAGAAGAGGCACGCCTCCTGATTGATCGGCGCCAGTGCACGCGTGCGGGCGGAGAAGGCGCGTCCGTGTGTCGTATGCGTGTGCGCGGCGGCCGTCACGTGGGGCAGAGTGGCGTGAATGCCGGCGTGAATGGCCATGGCGGCGGCATTGACCGGGCCTTCGCCGTGATGCAGGGCACCGGCTTCGTCGACGAGAATCAGATCGTCCGGGTGGATCGAGGAGAAGTGCTGAGCATAGCGATTGACCCAGAAACGGTCGTGAAACTCGGGGTCGCGCACGGTGATATGCCCGGCGATGCCTTCCGCGAGGCCAAAGCGCGCGAAGATCCGGAAGGCGACGGCGAGACGTAGTTTGCGGTCGGCACGTTCGTCCTCGACGTTATCGAAGACGCGCGGTTTGGGTAGCGGTGCGCCCAGCGGCGTGGGAATGGCAAAAGCCTCGTGCGGCAGATTCATGAAGACGCTCCGTCGGGTGGGGACGCCGTGCTTGCCGCATTCGGAAGACATCGCGACGCGGCGCATCGGCTGACAGCGAATTGTCCCGGCACGCGGGCGGCACGTCCATCGACGAAAAGTCACTGGTCATGTACCTGCCGCGCCGGTGGCCGAATTGCCGCGCTTGGCGAGCTGTCAGGGGATCACTCGCCCGGTCGAAACAGTCCGTTGAGGGTTGCGCCGCTGGCCGCGCCGTCAAAGCCATCGAAGCGGCCTTCCGAGAGCGCCGTCGCTGCGTGAATGAAGCCGCCCCATGCGGCGCGGGCAAGGGCGCCGCCTACGCTCACGCGGCGTACGCCAAGATCGGCGAGGCCTTGCAATGTGAGCGGCGACGTGGCGCCAACCAGAATGTTCACCGGTTTGGGGGCGACGGCCGCGACGACGGCGCTGATTTGCTCGACCGACTGAATGCCCGGCGCGTAGAGGCAATCGGCGCCCGCTTCGGCGTAAGCTTGCAGGCGTGCGATCGTGTCGTCGAGATCGGGCACGCCGGCGAAGAAGTTCTCGGCACGTCCGACGAGAAGTGTGTCGCCATCGGTCTCGTCAATCGCGCGGCGTGCGGCTTTCATGCGTGCGACCGCCTCGTCGATCGGGAAGAGCGGTGCGTTGGCGTCGCCGGTCGAATCTTCGATGGACAACCCGGCAACACCGGTCGCTACCGCCATCTTGACGCTTTGCGCCACGTCATCGGGTGTCTTGCCGAAGCCGCTTTCGAAGTCGGCGTTGACGGGCAGGTCGGTGGCTTCGACGAGCGTGCGCAAATGCGCGAGTACGGTGTCGCGCGTCACGCCGTTGTCGGGGCGGCCCGTCGACCAGGCGAAGCCCGAACTGGTCGAAGCGATCGCCTTGAAGCCGGCGTGTTCGAGATATCGCGCGCTACCTGCGTCCCAAGGGTTCGGGATCACAAAGCAGCCGGCGATGTGGAGTTCGCGGAAGGCGGCGCGTTTTTCGGCGGTGCTGCGTGGCATGGCGTGTCTCCTCAGGGGCGCGCAGCGACTCTCGGGGCCGCCGCATGGAATGTCCGATCATCGCGGTTTTGGGCCGGGGTCGCAAGGCAGATCCGGCGCTGGCAAGACGCAATGCCGACTGTCGGGTGTTTTTCGTTTGTTGGGCGGGTGCAAGGGGTTCGTCGCGCGCTGTAATCCACCGTAACAACCTTTTTTGCGGCAATGCGGGAATAAGCGCGATTCAACCCGCGTTATGCAATCATCTCCACTGTGTTTTCAGGATGTTTGACGTGAATTCTCTGCCCCCCTCAGTTTCTTCCGCGTCTGCACACAAGCCCGGCGTGGCCTTGTTCGATGACGCCAAGTACACCCGCGTGGCGATGCTGCTGCATTGGGCGGTCGCGTTGTTGATGCTCGGCAACGTCGCTATCGGTCAGACGATCGCATTGCTGGCCGACGCCACGCTCGAGAAGATCGACGTGCGTTTCTGGATCGATCTGCACAAGTCCATCGGCATTACCGTGCTGGGCCTGGCAATCCTGCGCATTCTGTGGCGCGTAACCCATCGTCCTCCCGCACTCTCGCAGGTCTTCGCCTCGTGGGAGCGCACGGCGGCGCATCTGGTGCATTGGCTGCTGTACGTCGTGATCTTTGCGCTGCCCCTCTCGGGCTGGGCGCATGACTCGGCTTGGGTGGCGGCGTCGACCCATCCGTTGGTGCTGTTCGGCAGCGTGCCATTTCCGCGCATGGGTTTCCTGATGGCGATGAGCGATGCCAGCAAGGATTACTGGCACGGCGTGCTGGGCAACGTCCACACGTACTGCGCCTATAGCTTGTACGTGCTGCTGGCGCTGCACATCGGCGGTGCGCTCAAGCATCAATGGATCGATCGTCACCCGGTGATCGGCCGGATGCTGCCGTGAGCGCCGACATGACCTTGAAAGCATCGAGGCTCGAAGCGGCGCGCGAGGCGCACTCGCCGCGCTTCACGTTGCCGCCGACGCCGCTCGCGAGTTGGCTCGTGCACACGGGCGTGGCCGCACTGTGGTGCTTGTTGTTCGCGCAGGCATTCTTCCTCAAGGGGGTCTTCGCATGGGGAACCGGGGTGGCCTATGTCGTGTACGACACGATGTTGCTCGCATTCGTCTTCTGGCAGGCGTGGCGCCTGTTGCGCCCGGATCCCGAAGAGACGGCAGCTCTTGCGGACAACGGGGCGGCCGACATTCGACTGACGCTCGGCGTCGTGGTCGCGGCGCACAATGAGGCCCCAGCATTGCCGGTGACGTTGCGCGCGCTCATGGCCGGTCGCAAGGTGCCGGACGCCATTGTCATTGCCGATGACGGCTCGCAAGACGGCACGGTAGCGCTCCTCACCGGGGAGTACGGTCTCACGGACCCCGGCGTGGGAGGACTCAGCGCACCGAGCCCGCGCCATCCGAATCTGCGATGGCTGCGGGTGCCGCACGGCGGCAAGGCGCGTGCGCTCAACGCGGCGCTGGTGGGCATGGACACGGACATGGTGATGACGGTCGACGCCGACACGCTGCTCGATGTCGACGCGTGCGCCGCCATGCACGACGCGTTTGCCCGTCGCCCCAAACTGGTGGCCGCGACCGGTGTGTTGACGCCGGTGTGCGGCAATACGGTGAGCGGGCGCGTGCTGCAGTTTTTCCAGACTTACGAGTACATCCGCAACTTCATCTCGCGCTTCGCGTGGATGCGGGCAGATGGCCTGCTGCTGATTTCGGGCGCGTTCGCCTGCTTCCGGCGGGAAGCCGTGCTGTCGGTAGGCGGGTTCGATCCGGCGTGTCTCGTCGAGGATTACGAACTGATCCATCGTCTGCGCCGCTACTCGGTCACGCATGGACTGGGCTGGGAAGTTCGTGTGGTGGGCGGGGCACAGGCGATCACCGATGCACCGGGCACGCTCACGAGTTTCCTGCGTCAACGCCGGCGCTGGTTTGCCGGCTTTCTCCAGACGCAGTACTGGTACCGCGACATGGTCGGCAATGGCCGTTACGGCAACCTGGGACGCTGGATGCTACCGGTGAAGGCGTTCGACACCCTTCAGCCGATCTACGGTCTCACCGCTTTCGCGTTGCTTGTGTCGTTCGTTTGCGAGGGGCATTACGGTGTGGTGCTGCCGGTCTCGGGCATCATTCTCGGCAAGATCGTCATCGATCTCGGCTTTCACCTCTGGTCGGTGCATGCCTATCGGCGCTGGACCGGACACCGCACGGGCACGAGCCTCGGACTGGCATTCGTCGCAGCCGTTCTGGAGCCGTTTTCGTTCCAGTTGATGCGCCACACGGGGGCGGCGCTGGGGTGGGGGCACTTCCTGAGCGGACGTCAGCGCTGGGGTGTTCAGGTGCGACGCGGTATCCTGTCGGGCGAGCGCGGGGCGGAGGTGCCCCGCGACAGGTGACTTTCCGGCAGTGTTTTCTTCCTGATGATTCGATCTTTGACGTGGTTGGCGATGGTGTGCGCGGTCGGTGGTGTGTTCAGCGTAGCCGGGTGCAGTACGCCCGAGCGCAGGCCATCCGGTCCCGACTATGCCGCGCTGGGTGGCGCGGCTGAGGTGCGTGGCGACTGGGACAGCGCGCGACGGGCCTTCGGACAGGCGGTACTCGTGGCCGATCAGTCGGGCTGGCCGGCGTCGCAACGCGCGGCGATCCACTTCGACTACGGCCGGGCGTTGGGCGTGACCTGCTATTACACCGAGGCTGAACGTGAGCTGAGCCTGGCATACGACCTCGATATTCTGACGGCGCGCTACCGCTATCCGGCGCTGATCGAGTTGGCGAGGCTGTCGCTGGTGCAGCGGCAGTTTGCACAGTCGGCGACGTATTTCGGCCGGGCAGTCGGTTCGCTCGATCGGATGGAGGCGGCGCGCAAGGCGCCGTTCGCCTACGCGGAGCTGCTCGACGACTATGCGTTGGCGCTAGGCGGCGCGGGCGACGCTGAAGCCGCGACACGCATCATCGACCGTGCGGCCAAGGTGCGCGCCGGCCTCGGCGATGCGGCCCTCGGGCAGACGACATCGCGCACGCCGTACGGCACGCACTGCGGGCAACTGGCGGCGGGGGCACGATGAACTTTCTCCGTGTCCCTCTGGAAAGCGCCGGTGACTTCGATGAAATCATCGACGTTCGGACGCCGCTCGAATTCGCCGAAGATCACATTCCCGGTGCCATCAATGCGCCGGTGCTCAGCAACGAAGAACGCATCATTGTCGGCACGATGTACAAGCAGGTGTCGCCGTTCGACGCCTCGCGCGTGGGCGCGGCCATGGTCGCGCGCAATATTGCGGCCCATCTCGAGACGACGTTTGCCGACCGGCCGCGCAATTGGCGCGCTCTGATCTATTGTTGGCGGGGCGGCAAGCGTTCAGAGTCGATGACCGTCATGATGAACATGATTGGCTGGCGGGCGCGTCAGCTCGAGGGCGGTTACAAGGCTTACCGGCGCGATGTCGTGACCTCGCTCGAGACGTTGCCGCCGACGCTGGACTACATCGTGCTGGCGGGGCATACGGGAAGCGGCAAGACCCGGCTGCTGCACGCGCTGGCCGAGGAGGGGGCCCAGACGCTCGATCTCGAAGCGCTGGCGATGCATCGCGGTTCGTTGCTCGGCGCAATGCCCGACAGGCCGCAGCCGTCGCAGAAATCGTTCGATACGTCGTTGATCGGCGCGTTGCGCAGCTTCGATCCGAAGCAGCCCGTGTTCGTCGAAGCGGAGAGCCGCCGCATCGGGCTCATTACGCTGCCAGAGTCGCTGATGACGTCGTTGCGCGGCACCACCACATGCGTTGAGGTAAGCGTCTCTCTCGAAGCGCGTGTCGATCTGTTGATGGACGAGTACGGTCATCTGTTGGCCGAGCCGGGTCATTTCCGCACGCAACTTCTCCGCCTGGTGCCGCTTCATGGCCGCGCGGTGATTGATCAATGGCTGGCGCTGCTCGATGCCGGGCAGCAGCGCGAACTGTCGGAAGCGCTCATCACCAGACACTACGATCCGGCGTATTCCCGCAGCTCTCGCAAGATGTTGCAGGGGCTGGCGAAGGCCATCCCGTTCGGGTTCCACCCGCAGGCGCAAGACCTGCGCGCGCAGGCGCAGGCCCTGCTCGCGCTTACTTCACCGGCAGGCAGATCCGGGTCTGCAACTGCGCCGCAGGCGTCGAGCGGGGATCGTTAAGATACTGCTCGAACATCGGGAAGTCGGCGGGCTCCAGGCCGCTGTTCGGCAGCCACGCCGAGAAGAGCCATTGGTACGGCTGGCTCATCTCGTTGTACGGTCCGGTGTAGGTCAGCACAGCACAACGCCCGGCCGGAATCTCGAAGCGTTCCAGATCGTTGCCGATATCGGCATCGGCGGCCACTGCCACGCCGGCCAGCGAGCGCAATTGGTCGACGGGAACCTGTTCAGGATCGTCGAAATACACGCCGAAGCCGGCGGCCGCTGGTAACGCCAGCCCGTGAGCCGAAGCGAGCATGAAAGCGCGCACGAACACCGGGCCAATTTCCTGATAGTCGCCGCTGTGCTTGAGCACGGCGAGGGTGGTTGCGGGGAACGACTCGACGGTGATCGGGTACATGGTTAGCTCCTGGGGATCAAGGGGGCCGGAGCGCGCATCGCGATAGCGTCCTGGCGGCATGCCGAAAAACGCACCGAAGGCTCTGTTGAAGGCCGCGTCCGAGGCATAGCCGGCTCGCGACGCCACAACACGCATCGAATCCTCAGACCCAGCCAACGCCACCGCCGCACGATGCATGCGAATGCGCTGCACCGTGCCGTTCACCGTCTCACCTAGCAGTGCGCGGTAGATGCGGTGAAAGTGATACGGCGACAGACACGCCAACTCGGCGAGGTGATATAGATCCGGCGTGCTGTCGGGATGACTGGCAAGCCACTCCAGCACGGGCTCCATGCGTTGAGCATATCGAAGACGGGTCTCGGGTTTCATTTGCGCTCCTTGGACGCCAATGTATCGACAGGCGATTTGCCGATTTTGCGGTTATTGCATGGCAGGCAATTGGCACCGGTCGATACGGTAGCAGGCGACGGGTAGGAATGGAAAGATTGAAATCTACCAATATGGTTGAAAATAGACCGTAACGGTTTATAATCGGCTCGCGCAATGCGAACCGGCCGGATTCTCTCGCGCGTTTTTTGCCATTCCCCTGTCTCTCACTACCGACCAAGGACCGTTGTGTTTCCCATCCTGCAAGACGCGCTGGCCATCATCAAACGTCACAAAGGCGCTTACATCACGTTAAACGTGATTTTCTACGGCACGGTGTTGCTGAGCATGGCAGCCACGTTGTGGAAGCCCGAATTGCAAGCCCTTTACAAACCGTCGACCGAGCAGGCGTTTGCACAGCCCGGGCTTTTCAAGACCGTGGCGCACGCCTACGCAAACCGGGACCTGTTCGCCGCCATCGTCATGACGTTTCTGGTCAACCTCGTTGTGGCATCGATGGCCATGACGACGCTGCCGTCCTTCGTCATTCCGTTCATCGGCATCTTTGCGCAGCTCTACCGCGCGTTCTTGTGGGGCATCTTGTTCGCGCCCATCGGCCCTTTGCGATACACGCTGATCCCGCATTCGCTGACGTTGCTCATCGAAGGGCAGGCGTATGTGCTGTGTGCGTTTGCCGCGTACGTGCACGGTCGTCAGTTCTTGTGGCCGCGGCATTACGGGATGACGTCGCGCCGGCAGGGCTATGTGGTCGGGGCCGCGTCGACACTCAAGCTGTACGGGCTCATTGTGGCAATGCTTTTGGCGGGAGCGGTCTACGAAGTTATAGAATCCGTCTATCTCATGCCCTTGCTAGTGCGCCACTGACGAATGCCAAAGCCGACCAAAGCCGAAATCAACGCTGACATCCTCGATTGCGCCGCCGCGCTGTTTGCCAGACACGGCTTCGAGCAGACGTCGCTTCAGCAGATTGCCGACGCCGTCAATTACTCCAAGGCCGGGTTGCTGCATCACTTCCCCAGCAAGCTGGCGATTTATGCGGCCGCCATCGATCTGTTGCGCACCCACATGCAAGGCGTGCGCACCCGCATGCAGGCGCTCCCTATGGGACCGGCGCGAGACCTGGCCAATGTGCAAGAGGCGATTCAGTTCACCTATGACAGGCCCGGTGTGTCGGCATTCGCTAGTCGTATTGCCGAGGGCGAACCCGACGGTGATCCGGAATTGGTGGAAATTGGCATGATTCTTTACGATGCGCTGGGTGTCGATCTGACGAAGTTCGACGCTGAGCGCATCGTACGCGTCACTGGTGCCTTTACGGGACTGAGCGCGGCCGCCATGGTCGCCATTCGCGCCGACATGAAGCGCGAATGGCGCGGCCACATCGTGCGAACGGCGATGGATGCGCTGGGGCATGACCGCAAGAGCTGGGACAGCGGGCAGTAACCGGTCCGCGCCCTGC
>JARLJF010000058.1 GCA_031291335.1 Pandoraea sp.
GCAGCTACGGATGACGGATCCGCAGCGTCACTCACGGTCGACACCGCCGCCTCCATCAAACGGCCGTACCGGCGCGTGAGCACCTGACGCATGGCCGCATAGTCGTCGCCCGGTGTAATGCCCGCGATGTTGTAGCGGCGGTACTCGCTCGTCTGCATCTTGTGATGATGGAACACCACGCACGACGCTTGCGTCGCTTCACCCTGCGTATGGCTGATGTCGAAGCACTCCACTCGCAGCAGCGCCGGGTCTTCAATGTCGAGCCCGATGGTCTGCACCAACTCCCCCGTGCGCGCCTGTTGACTGCCCTGTTCTGTGAGCAGACGCGTCAGCGCAAGCTGCGCGCCCTGTTGCGCCATGTCGAGCCACGCACGTCGTTGCCCCTGCGGTTGACGCACCATCGTAATGCGTCGGCCCACCTGCTCGGACAAGACGGTCAGCAACTCGTCGCTCGGCAACGCATGGCTCACGACCAGCACGGGCGGCACCGATTGCCCCAGATAGTGCTGCGCAACAAAAGCTTCGAGCAAACGCGATTCAAGCGATGCCGACGGGGTATCCGACGCGATGTCGTTGGATATCTCGCCAGCGGTGGCCACAGAATCGTCTGCCTCGGCACCGGACGCTTCCGGTGTCAGCATTTCGTCGTCCTCGAATTCGTCGGCGATGCCGCCTTCGACGCCTCGCTCCACGTGCGCCGGGAAGTACGCCTTATCGCCAAGGTGACGTCCGCCGCGCACCATCGCGAGATTCACACAGGCACGGCCACCGGCGTAGGCGACAGCGAGGATGTCGGCGTCGACGTCGCCCGCCGTTTCGACCGACTGCTGTTGCAGCACGCCAGAGAGCGCCTGCATCTGATTGCGCACCACGGCCGCCTGCTCAAACTGAAGCGCGTCGGCATAGGACATCATCTTCGCTTCAAGCGCGCCGAGCACTTCATTCTGACGGCCAGAGAGGAACGCCGCCGCATTGTTCACGTCGCGTGCGTAGTCTTCATCCCGAATGGCGCCAACGCACGGCGCGCTGCACCGCTCGATCTGGTTCAACAGGCACGGACGCGTGCGATTCGCAAAGACGGAGTCCTCGCAGGTTCGCAACTGGAATACCTTCTGCAGGATCTGAATGCTCTCGCGCACCGCCCACGCGCTGGGGAACGGTCCGAAATACTGCCCACGACGATCCACCGAGCCCCGGTAGTACGCCATGCGCGGATATTTATGCTGCGTGAGCTTGAGAAACGGATACGACTTGTCGTCGCGAAACAGGATGTTGTAACGCGGATGCAGCGCCTTGATCAGATTGTTCTCAAGCAGCAGCGCCTCGGTTTCCGAACGCGTGACCGTCGTCTCCAGTTTCGCGATGCGTGCGACCATCAACGCGATGCGCGGAGAGAGCTGTGTCTTGTTGAAGTAACTCGACACACGCTTTTTGAGATTGCGCGCCTTGCCCACGTACAGCACGTTGCCCGCCGCGTCGTAATAGCGATAGACGCCGGGCAAATTCGGTAACTGCGCCAGCACCTGACGGGCATCGAATACCGGAGTGTCGTTGGCGTCGCCTGAAGAGGACGCTTGAGCGTCCGTGCGACGCGCACGCTTCGGCTTGTCAGCGTTGGGCGGCTTGCTCTGCTTGGGCGGCTTGGGCGGCTCGATCGTCTTCTCAGTCGATTCGTCGGCCGCCATATCCGCGAGCTCCGGCGCAGTCTGCGCCGATGGCGACGCGACGTCCGCACCGGTGGCGGGCTTCGCTTTGGGGGACTTGCGCGGTGGCGTGACGTCGTGGGCGTCTTCGGTCATGAACTCAGGCAATCGGAGCGTCCCCGAGGCGAAGGGGTGCGGACATGGCACCGTTCGCCGCGTCCGCGATCGCATCGTCACGCGGCACAGGGACTAGAATCCGAAGTTTAGACCAATCCGCGTCGTCGCTTCTCAATGTCCCTGCCCACTGCATTCCCACCATCATCGAGCGCCCTTCCGCTAGTGCCGCGTTGCGATCTGTTCTGCACCGTCGTCGACAACTTCGGCGACATTGGCGTGTGCTGGCGGCTCGCCCGGCAACTCGTGCGCGAGCATGGCTGGTCGGTCCGGCTTTGGGTCGACGATCTGGCGAGCTTCCGTCACCTGCGTCCGGACATCGATCCCTCGTTGGCCCGGCAACGCTGTGATGGCGTCGATGTTCGCCGCTGGGATACCGACTTCGGCCCCATCACCAATGACAATGCGCCGGGCGATATCGTCATCGAAGCGTTCGCCTGCCATATCCCCGAGGCCTGCGTTCAAGCGATGCACGCGCGCAAAAAAGCGGGCAACGCGCCGGTGTGGATCAATCTTGAGTATCTGAGCGCGGAAGACTGGGTTGACAGCAGCCACCTGCAAAAGTCGCTGCATCCGCAGTTGGGGCTCCTCAAAACATTCTTCTTCCCCGGCTTTACCGAGCGCACCGGCGGCCTCGTGCGGGAACGGGAGCTGTTTTCGCGGCGTGACGCATTCCTCGCATCGCCCGAATTGCGCGACGCCTGGTGGCAACGCACCCTCGGCCTGCCCCTGGCCCCGAAAAATGCGTTGGTCGTATCGCTCTTTGCGTATGAGAACGCGGCACTTCCCGCGTTACTCGCTCAGTGGGCCGAAAGCAAGACGCCGATCGTGTGCCTGGTTCCGCAAGGGCGGATCGCCCCCGCCGTGGGAACCTGGTTCGGCCGCGACGTGCTGGCGCCGGGAGAATCTGCGACCCGAGGTGCGCTAACGGTGTATGGCCTGCCGTTCGTCCCGCAAACCGAGTTCGACGCCCTGCTCTGGGCTTGCGACCTCAATTTCGTGCGTGGGGAAGATTCATTCGTGCGGGCGCAGTGGGCGGCCAAGCCGTTCGTGTGGCATATCTATCCGCAGAGCGAAAATGCCCATCATGAGAAGCTCGACGCGTTTCTCGGCCGATATTTGGCAGATCTGCCAGAAAACACGCCCGATGCAGCCCCGTGGTCGCACGGCGCGCGCGAGGCATTGCGCACCTTCTGGCATCTTTGGAATGGCTACGCGAGCACGGCCCCCGAATGGGCGGCCCTCGCCGCCGCCCTGCCCGAGCTGAATCGCCACGCCCGCGCATGGGCAAACGCGCAGGCGGCCCATCCGGATCTAGCGCGACAGTTGGCAAGCTTCGTGGAAATTCAGGTAAAATAGCTGGTTTTTCAACGCTTTGCTGCTGAACCTGCTGCCCGGGATCGTTTCGGGCGGACGCGGGAATCAAGCGGCGAATGGGCGTATGGAAGCGCTCAAACAAGCGGCAAATCGCTTATTTCGTCACAGGATCTCGTTTTTTATGAAAACCGCTCAAGAACTCCGCGTCGGTAACGTCGTCATGATCGACGGTGAGCCCAATGTCGTGCTGAAGACCGAATACGTCAAGTCGGGTCGTAACTCCAGCGTCGTCAAGATGAAGTACAAGAAGCTTCTCACGGAAGGCCGTGGCGAATTCTCGTACAAGGCCGACGACAAGTTCGACGTCGTCGTGCTCGACAAGAAGGAAGTGACCTACTCGTACTTCGCCGATCCGATGTACGTGTTCATGGACGCCGACTACAACCAGTACGAAGTCGAAGCCGAAAACATGGGCGACGCGATCAAGTACCTGGAAGACGGCATGAAATGCGAAGTCGTTTTCTACAATGAAAAGGCCATCTCGGTCGACCTGCCGACCTCGCTCGTGCGCGTTGTGGAATACACCGAACCGGCCGTCAAGGGCGACACGTCGTCGGGCCGCGTTCTGAAGAACGCCAAGATCAACGATCTGCTGGAAATCCAGGTGCCGCTGTTCGTCAACACCGGCGACAAGATCGAAATCGATACGCGTACCGACGAGTACCGCAGCCGCGTCTAAGCGTCTGTGGGCTGCCGCAACGTCTTCGGGCGATGCGGCCGTCAGGTAACAAAAAAGCGCTCTCCCCCCCGGGGTCGAGCGCTTTTTGTTTGTGCCGAACGTTCTGCGTTCGACCGACTTGCATCGCTCTGAATTACATCGCTTAGCCGCCAAACGTCTCCGCAATCAGACGCTTGGCCGCCTGGTACTCCGCCTGCGCGAGCATCTTTTCCCAGCCGTGCACCTTGCCGCGGCCCTTCAGATGCTTGATGCGGCGCTGCGAAACGGTATCGGGCGCCACCTTCATTTCACGCAGCAAACGATCCGCCTTTTCCGGACTGTTGCAGATGAGCACCATGTCGCAGCCTGCCTCCATCGCGGCATGTGCGGCTGTGACGACGTCGCCCGCCGCACTCGCCCCCTGCATCGACAGGTCATCGCTGAAAATCACACCGTCGAAGCCATACTTGCCGCGCAAGATTTCCTTGAGCCACTTGGCCGAGAAGCCGGCCGGGTTCGGGTCGACTTGCGGGTAAATCACGTGTGCCGGCATAACCGCCGCCAGCGACATACCGAGCCAGTCATAGGGCTGTGCATCGATCGAGAGAATTTCGTCGAGCGAGCGCTCGTCCACCGGAATTTCGTGGTGCGAGTCGGCCGCCACAAAGCCATGCCCCGGGAAGTGTTTGCCGCAATTCGCCATGCCCGCGAGGAGCAGGCCGTGATTCAGGCTCTTGGCGAGCATCGCCACCACGCGCGGATCGGCGTCGAATGCGCGATCGCCAATCACCGCCGACGTCCCGTAATCCAGGTCGAGCACCGGCGTGAAACTCAGGTCGATATCGCAGGCGCGCAACTCGGACGCGAGCACATAACCCACGGCCGTCGTCACACGCGTTGCCTCGAACACGTCGGCGTGCCAGAGCTTGCCCAGCTTGCCCATCGCAGGCAAATGTGTGAAGCCGTCGGTACGGAAACGCTGCACGCGCCCGCCTTCATGATCGACGGCAATCAGAACGTCGTCGCGCACGTCGCGAATCTGCTTCGTGAGCGCACACAATTGCGCGCGGTCATCGAAGTTGCGGGCAAACAGAATGACACCCCCGGTCAACGGATGGTCGATACGGCGGATGTCGTCCTCGCTGAGGGTCAGCCCGACGACGTCCAGCATCACCGGGCCCGGCCTGCGCTTCGTCATTGCGTTTTCTCCGATGCAATATTGCGAATGTTGCCTAAATTACGTGACGCGATCGCAAATGCGACCGCGTATTCCTTCTCGTCCGTGATCGAAATCTCGATCGACAGTTGCCGCTCGGCCAACCACTGCACCAATTCGCCCGATGCCACCACGACAGGCTTGCCCGACGGCGCATTGAGCGTTTGCACGGCGCGCCACGTCATCGGCCAGCGCATGCCCAGTCCGATGGCTTTGGACACGGCCTCCTTCGCGGCGAAGCGCGTGCACAGATACGCGAGTCCGCGCACCTCGGATCGCTTCTGACGGGCGTAATAAACCTTGAGTTCCTCCGGCCCCAGCACGCGCTCGGCGAAACGCCCCTGCGTGCGCGTCATCACGCCAACGACACGGCTGATCTGCAGAATGTCGGTGCCCACGCCGAAGATGGCCGTGGCGCCTGTCTCAGGCGCTGCGGCATTACCCTGCTGCGGCGGCGTGTCGGGGGACGAAGACGACGGTAGGGTCGGATCGCTCATGGGCTGTGCCTGATGACGGGACGAATCGTGCGACGTTGCGATGTTGTGGGGTTGTGGCGTCGTGAGGTTGCGGCGTTGTGACTCAGCCGCGTGCCGCAATGCGGCTGGCAACCATGATCGCCTTCATCTCCCGCACGGCGTTTTCCCAGCCGGCAAAGATGGCGTGCGCCACGATCGCGTGTCCGATGTTCAGTTCGGAAATGCCTTCGATGGCGGCAATCGGCTGCACGTTCTCGTAATGCAGGCCGTGTCCGGCGTTGACCCGCAGCCCGAGCGAAAGCCCTAGCGCGACAGCACGTTCGATACGAGCGAACTCGGCCTCGCGCGTTGGCTCGTCGTGCGCCTCGGCGTAGCGTCCCGTGTGCAACTCGACCACGGGCGCCCCCATGCGAGCGGCAGCGCGGATCGACGCTTCGTCCGGGTCGATGAACAGCGACACGCGACTGCCCGCTTCGCTGAGCTGCTGCGTCGCGGCGGCCACGCGGTCATACAGTCCCACAACGTCCAGCCCACCCTCGGTCGTCAGTTCCTGACGACGCTCCGGCACCAGGCAAACGTCGTGCGCCTTCACGCGGCACGCAATCGCCAGCATCTCTTCCGTCACGGCGCATTCGAGGTTCATCCGCGTGAGCAGCTTGTCGCGCAAATTTGTCACGTCGTCGTCGCGAATATGACGACGGTCTTCACGCAGGTGCAGCGTGATGACATCCGCGCCCGCCTCTTCGGCCAGCAACGCCGCCTTGATCGGATCGGGATAGGCGGTGCCGCGCGCGTTGCGTACCGTCGCAACGTGATCGATGTTCACCCCGAGGTCGATGGGGTTGCCGTGGAAGAAGAGGCTCATAGTTTTTGCAGGTCGAGCAGGATCTGCCGGGTGTTGAGCGGAACGCCGCCCAAATGGTGGTTGAGAAGAAAGCGCATGAGCAGCTTGCTTTGCTGCACGGTCTGCGCACGGGAATAATCGTCTTGCTCCATGTCGAGCAGCGTTTGCCCGATGATGACCGGCCAGTCGGACGGCTCGTCACCGCGCGCCGGACGCACGCCCCAATCAGGATGAAACACGTAGCGGCGCTCGGGCGCCACCTTGCCACGCGTCTGCGTACAGCGGTCAAACGCGACAGCGTAGCCGGTCTCGCGCAGCAACACGCGCTCGAACGCTCGCAGAATGACGCCGGCAGGCTCGCCGTGTGCGAGGTGATGCAGCGTTGTCAGATAGTGCTGGAACAGCTTGTCGTGCGGATCGTCGCGCGCACAGAACTTCACCAGTAGCTCGTTCAGGTAGAAGCCCGACAGCAGGGCGTCGCCTTCAAGCGGGCGCAAACCGCCAACCCACTCGGCCTTCGTCAGCGTGCGCAATTCACCCTTGCCAAGCCAGGCGAGCGAGAGCGGCTGAAACGTCTGGAGCACGCCACGCAGCGCAGAGTGCGGACGTTTGGCGCCCTTCGCGACAAGTGCGATACGGCCATGATCGCGTGTCAGCACGTCGATGATCAGGCTGGTTTCGCGATAGGGGTAGCTATGCAGTACGAAGCCGGGCTGTTCAGCCACCCGGCTCTGCTCGCGCTCGGTCGCCCGGGTGGGAGACGGCGCACGTCGCACGCGCTTGGTCTCGCGCTTGACGGTATCGGTGTTGGCCTCGGCTTGCTGGAACGCTTCCGACGCCTCGTCGTCCACGACCCGCGTGCGTGCGCTGCGTGCCTGGCGCGCAGGACGCGCCCTGACCGCCCCCGCCACACCAGCGCGCGGCGCACCCGGCGCAGCGGCAACGGACGCGTTGCTTGCCGCCGGCCTTACCTCTTCCGGCGTCGCAATTTCGTCACGTGTGGTGTCGAGTTCACTCGTAGCCATACGCCCGCAGGCCGGCCTCGTTGTCGGCCCAGCCGCCCTTGACCTTGATCCAGACTTCCAGATACACAGGCCCGTCGAAGAGCTTCTCCATATCGACACGCGCGTCGGTGGAAATCTGCTTGAGCTTCGCGCCCTTGTTGCCGATGATCATCGCCTTGTGGTTATCGCGCTCGACCAGAATCGTCGCGAAGATGCGGCGCAAATTCCCTTCCTGCTCGAACTTGTCGATGATGACCGTGCTCGTGTACGGCAGCTCATCGCCGGTCCAGCGGAACACCTTCTCGCGCAGGATTTCCGACGCCATGAATCGCTCGCTGCGGTCGGTCAGATCGTCCTCGCCATAAATCGGCTCGCCTTCGAGCAGATACGGGCGCAGCACGCCAAGCAAGTGCTTGATGTCTTCCGCGCGCTTCGCCGAGAGCGGCACGATCTCGCGGAAGTCCCGCAGCGCCCCCATCGTCTGCAGGAACGGCAACACCTTGGCCTTATCGGCCATGCGATCGAGCTTGTTGACGATGAGCAGCACCGGCGTGTTATCCGGCAGCAGTTTGAGTACCTTCTCGTCGTCCGGGCCGAAGTTGTCCGCTTCGATCACGAACAGCACCACGTCAACGCTCGAGAGCGTGGACGTCACGGCGCGATTGAGCGAGCGGTTCAGTGCCGTTGCGTGACGCGTCTGAAAGCCCGGGGTGTCCACGAAGATGTACTGCGCATCTTCCGTGGTGCAAATGCCGGTGATGCGATGGCGCGTCGTCTGCGCCTTGCGCGACGTAATGCTGATCTTCTGACCGACGAGGGCGTTGAGCAGCGTCGATTTGCCGACGTTCGGACGCCCGACGATCGCCACGGTCCCGCAGCGAAAATCCGTCTTATCGTTCATGGTTGGAAACTCTCTTGATAGGGGGTCGGCGCCTCGCACCCACCCCTTGAATAGGACTCAGGCGGCTGCCGGGGGTTGTTTGGCGGCGTCGGTCTTCTCGACAGTCTTGTCGGCAGTTTTCTCTGCGGCTTTCTCCGCAGGGGCTGCCGCTGTGCGAGTCGAACCGTTGCTGACGGACGCCGTCATGGCTGGCACACTGCCCGAGCCGGCGGCGGCGTCGCGAGTGTCCTTCGCTTCCTTGGCGTCCTTCGACTCCCGTGCCTCGCCTGACTGCGCGGTGCTCAACTGCCCCACCTTCTTCGCCTCGGATGCCGCGGCCTTCGCCGCACGCTTCTTCGCGGCCTTGGCACTCTTCTCGGCCTTCGGCTTGGCGAGCGCCGGCATCTTCTGCACTTCCTCCAACGCCTTCTTGGCGGCGGCCTGCTCAGCGGCACGTCGGCTTGCGCCCGAGCCGCCGACCTTGATGTCGAGCTTCGGCACCGTGCACTCAACCTCGAACTGCTGGTTGTGTGCCGCACCATGCGTCGCAATCACCGTGTACTGCGGCAATGCGATCTTGTGACCCTGGAGATATTCCTGGAGCAGCGTCTTGGCGTCTTTACCGAGTGTCTTCGGGTCGACGTGTTCGAGCACGGGCGTGTACAAGCGCTCGATCGCGGCATAGGCCGCCTCGAAACCGCCATCGAGATACACCGCCCCGAAGAGCGCTTCAAGCGTATCGGCCAGAATCGACGGACGGCGGAAGCCGCCGCTCTTGAGTTCACCCTCGCCCAGTCGCAGGAAATCGGAGACGCCTAGCGTCTGCGCTATCTCGTACAACGATTGCTGTTTGACGAGATTGGCGCGCACACGCGAGAGGTCGCCTTCATCGAGCTTGCCGTAACGACGGAACAAGATCGCAGCAACCGAACAGTTCAGAATGGAATCGCCGAGGAACTCCAACCGCTCATTGTTGGCGGCACTATGGCTACGGTGCGTCAGTGCTTGGCAAAGCAATTCCGCATCGTGGAAACGATACTGGAGACGTTCTTCCAGTTGATTCAGTGATTGAGGCATGGCGCAAGTATAGCGCGACGCTCCCGCCCCGGCGCGCGTCGTCGCCAAGAAACGACGGGCTTAGCCCCCGTCTGACGGGCTTTTCGGACTCGCGTGAGGTGGGTAGATCGGACATTTCCGGGGGGATAACGAATCGCCCTCCCCGAAGGCGCCTACCCGTCGCAATATTTAGTACGAATTTGAAAACAATAATGCGGAAATCGACGCTTTACCGTCAATTTCCGCATCAATCAAACCTTCATCCGAAGAGATAACGTCTCCGGCAAGCGAGAGGCTTACTGGAAGCCGCCCAGACGCTTGAGGTTCGAGAAGTTCATCCAGATGAAGAACGCCCGTCCCACGATGTTCTGCTCGGGCACGAAGCCCCAGTAGCGGCTGTCCGCGCTATTGTCGCGGTTATCGCCCATCATGAAGTAGTTGCCCGGCGGCACCTTGCAGATCACGCCCTGGCTGTTGTACTGACAGTTCTGCTTGTTCGGGAAGTCGTCGGCGCCCATGATGTACGGCGGCACGTTCGGATCGTTCAGAATGCGATTCTTTACGCCGCCCACCGTCTCTTCGAACTGCTTGAAGTAGGCGATGTGCTCGTCGTCGAAGTAGTCCGGCAGGGCCGTCTCGGGCACAGGCTCACCGTTCACCGTGAGTTTCTTGTTCTCATACGCCACCACGTCGCCCGGCACGCCGATCACCCGCTTGATGTAGTCCATAGACTCATCTTTCGGGTAACGGAACACCACCACGTCGCCGCGCTTCGGCTCGCCCAGTTCGACGATCTTCTTGTTGATCACCGGCAGACGAATCCCGTAGTCAAACTTGTTCACGAGAATGAAGTCGCCGACGAGCAGCGTCGGAATCATCGAGCCGGACGGAATCTTGAAGGGCTCGACCACGAACGAGCGGAGCACGAACACAGCAAGAATCACCGGAAAGAAGCTCGCCGAATACTCAAGCCACCACGGCTGACGCAGCTTGTCGTCACGCACCTTCGAACGAGCGCTCGCGAGCGCCCCGCTTTCCTGCGTGCCAGAACCTTGAACGCCGGAACCCTGCAACGCAAGCTGCTGTTGATCGAATTGCGCCACGGCGTCCTGTGCTGCCCGGCGGCGCGCCGGTTGAAACACCAACTTGTCGGCCACCCAGGCCACCCCGGTCACCAGTACCAGGATCAAAAGAATCAGGGCGAAATTCATGCGGGACCTGTCGCTACGTTATTTGTCTTCGACTTGCAAAATGGCGAGGAACGCTTCCTGAGGAATCTCGACGCTCCCCACCTGCTTCATGCGCTTCTTACCTTCCTTCTGTTTCTCAAGCAGCTTCTTCTTACGCGTGATGTCACCACCATAGCATTTCGCCAGCACGTTCTTACGCAATGCCTTGATGTTCTCACGGGCAATGATGTTCGCGCCAATCGCCGCCTGGATCGCCACATCGTACATCTGACGCGGGATGATTTCGCGCATCTTCGCCGCGACCTGATTGCCACGACGACGACTCTCCGAGCGGTGAACGATGATCGACAGTGCATCGACCTTGTCGCCGTTGATGAGCATGTCGACCTTGACCACGTCCGACGTCCGGTACTCCTTGAACTCGTAGTCCATCGACGCATAACCGCGCGACACGGACTTCAGTCGGTCGAAGAAATCGAGCACGATTTCGGCCATCGGAATTTCGTAAATCAGACGGACCTGACGGCCGTGGTACTGCATGTCGATCTGCATGCCGCGCTTTTGCTGGCACAGCGTGACCACGGCACCGACGTACTCCTGCGGCATGTACAGGTTGACCGTGACGATCGGCTCGCGCACTTCTTCGATGCGGCCCGGGTCCGGCATCTTCGACGGGTTTTCCACCGTCGTCAGCGTGCCGTCGCGCTCGATCACCTCATAGATCACGGTCGGGGCCGTGGTAATAAGGTCCATGTCGAACTCGCGCTCCAGACGCTCCTGCACGATTTCCATGTGCAGCAAGCCAAGGAAGCCGCAACGGAAGCCAAAACCGAGGGCCTGCGAGACTTCCGGTTCGTATTGCAGCGAGGCATCGTTGAGCTTGAGCTTTTCAAGCGATTCGCGCAGCGCGTCGTACTGGTTCGCCTCGACCGGATAGAGCCCGGCGAACACCTGCGGTTTGACTTCCTTGAAGCCCGGCAGCGGTTCCGCCGCAGGCTTGGTCGTGGTGGTGACAGCGTGGGTTACGGTGTCGCCAACCTTGGCCGCGTGCAGTTCCTTGATACCGGAGATGATGAAGCCCACCTGACCGGCCGACAACGAATCGCGTTGCTGGGAGCGCGGCGTGAACACGCCGACCTGCTCGACCGGATACGTCGCGCCGGTGGCCATCAGTTGAATCTTTTCCTTCGGCTTGAGCGTGCCGTTGACCACGCGCACCAGCATCACCACACCCACGTAGTTATCGAACCACGAGTCGATGATCAGTGCCTGGAGCAGCGCGCTCGGGTCGCCCTTGGGCGGCGGCACCCTGGCGATGAGGGATTCGAGCACATCTTCGACGCCGAAGCCCGTCTTGGCCGAGCAGCGCACGGCATCAACGGCCTCGATGCCGATGACGTCTTCGATTTCCTGGATAGCGTTTTCCGGCTCGGCGGACGGCAGGTCGATCTTGTTGAGCACCGGCACGACTTCCACGCCGAGTTCGATCGCCGTGTAGCAGTTCGCCACGGTCTGAGCTTCCACGCCTTGCGAGGCGTCGACCACGAGCAGCGCGCCTTCGCACGCGGACAGCGAGCGGCTCACTTCATACGAGAAGTCGACGTGTCCCGGCGTATCGATGAGGTTCAGGTTGTAGATCTTGCCGTCGCGCGCCTTGTACTGCAGCGCGGCCGTCTGTGCCTTGATGGTAATGCCACGCTCACGCTCGAGGTCCATCGAGTCGAGGACTCGAGATTCCATTTCACGATCGGACAAACCGCCGCTCAGCTGGATGATGCGATCGGCCAGGGTCGATTTCCCGTGGTCGATGTGGGCGATGATCGAAAAATTGCGAATATGGTCCATGAGGCGGGCTATAGAAGAGTCGGTGCCATCGGATTCGGCTCGGCAGCGACTTTCGAGAGAATCGGCAAACAGGACATTTTAGCCGAAAGCGCAGTGATTCCGTCCGGAATCGCTCGCATCGCGGCGTTACATCGATATTGGCGGGAGGGTTCTGGCGTCGTTCGGGGAATGGTGGTGGGGCGTAACGTCAATCCGATTGCAATGCAGCAGCGACCGCCGCTGCGTCGAAACGATACCTGCACAACTCGCGCCCGCCCAGTGCAAGCACCGGCACGATCTCATCGTACTCGGCCTCGAGCGCCGGGTCGCTGTCGACATCGACGACCGTTACCGAGAAATTCCAGGCCGGACGCATCGCTTCAAGCGCCGCAAGCATGTCATCGCAGAGATGACACCACTTGCGGCCATAAAGGGTCAGCGCCGGCGCGTTCACGGGCCGCGGAGTTACTTGCCGGGTGCGCGCGGGCGCAGCGGCACGAACTGCGTGGCGTCGCCGCGGCGCACGAGGATCGGCACGAGACGCTTCGGATCCAGCGCCTTGACCACGTCCTCGAATTGCTTCGCGCTGACGATATCGGCGTCACCCACACGCAGGATGATGTCCCCCTGCTGCAGCCCCGCCCGGCCCGCCGGGCCTTCCGCCAGTTCGATCTGCACGCCGCCGCGCAGCTTCATGTCCTTCTTCTGCGATTCGGTCAGATCGGAGACCACCAGGCCCAGTGCGTTCGGATGCGGCGTGTCAGCGCTTCCGCTCTGAGCCTTCGACGCCTTCGGCGAATCGGTATCCGCTTCGGCGATCGTGATACGCAGATCCTGATTCTTGCCCTTGCGCAGCACTTGCAGCGTTGCGCTCGAACCTGGCTTCGTCTCGCCAACCATGCGCGGCAAGTCCGTTGCGTGATCGACGGAACGACCTTCGAACTTCATGATGATGTCGCCCGGTTGCACGCCAGCCTTCTCGGCCGGGCTACCCGGCTCGATGCTGCGCACGAGTGCACCCTGCGCACGCGGCAGCCCCAGCGAATCGGCCACGTCCTTGCTGACTTCGCTGATGGCCACGCCGATCCGGCCGCGCACCACCTTGCCGCTCTTCTTGAGCTGATCGGCCACGCGCATGACTTCGTCGATCGGAATCGCGAACGAAATGCCCATGAAGCCACCGGTCTGGCTATAGATCATCGAATTGATGCCGACAACCTCACCGCGCATATTGATCAGCGGCCCACCCGAATTGCCGGGGTTCACGGCCACGTCTGTCTGGATGAACGGCAGGTAGTCGCCGGTATCGCGGCCCTTGGCCGACACAATGCCCGCCGTGACCGTGTTCTCGAGACCGAACGGTGAACCGATCGCCACCACCCACTCGCCGACGCGCAGCTTATTGGAGTCACCCACCGGCACGGTCGGCAAGTCCTTGGCGTCGACCTTGACCACGGCGACATCGGTGCGCTTGTCCGCGCCGACCAGCTTCGCCTTGAATTCGCGCTTGTCAGTGAGGGTGACGTAGATGCTGTCAGCGCCGTCAACGACGTGCGCATTGGTCAGAATGTAGCCGTCGGCCGACACAATGAAGCCCGAACCGACGCCACTGTTCTGCTCTTCATCCGGCTGGGGCTGGCCGCGTCGGGGCGTACCGCCCTTCGGGCCCGGCTGCGGCATCGGAACACCGAAGAACCGGCGGAACAACTCGGCCATGTCGTCGTCCACGCCTGGCGGCAAGCCACGCTGATTGCGGCTGACGCGCTCGGTCGTCCGAATATTCACGACGGCCGGACCAACGCGATCGACGAGTTGCGTGAAATCGGGAAGATTGGTAACGAGCGGTGGCGCGCTCGACGCCGAGGCCGGTGCGGCAAAGGCAGCAGGCGCTCCCGCCAGTTGGGCGGCAATGGCGCCGCCGAGGATGACACGAAGCAGGAGAGTCTTCTTCATTGGAAGATCGTGGTGCGCGAAAGTCTCGGAATCCCTGAGGACAGTCCGGCACCTGACACGGCATCGCGTCTGATAAGCGCCTCGCTGCCCGGACCGCGCCGTCGCCGGTCGCGGTCCACCCGACAGCCGGTCACTTCGCCGGCTGTTTGTACTCGATGCTGGAAGCGAACTGCTGCAATGTGGCCTGCGGCACTTCGCCGAGCAAGGTCAGCCAGTAGTCACCGTAGCGCTTGATGAGGATGTTCGTCGCGCCGGCGTTGCCGTGGCCTTCCTTGCGTTCACGCGTGGCCGGTTCGATGAACACCGAAAGTCCTGCCATGCCGTCGGAATATACCACCTGCTGGACTTCCAGCGGTTTCCCATCGGTCGTCGAGCGCATCGTTCGACGCACTTCCCGCACCGCCTTGAATCCCGGCACCTTCTTGTCGACGTCGATACTCCAGCCGGCGTCGGACAGACGGGTCGCCGTAATCTGCGGCTTGATGACGTGCCAGCCATGCGTCGCCTGGATCGCGTGCACAATACGTGCCTTCTCGCTCGGCACGCCGATCGAGATTTGCGAGAACGCTGCCTGCTCGAGCAGGTGCCCCTCGGCGTCGATCGTCTGCGCGCGCAGCAGCAGGCCCGTGTTGCGATCTGCCCACAACCGGTAGCCGAAACGGTATTCGTCCTTCGGTGTGAGTTCGATCACCATGCAGTCGAAGCCTGCCATGCGCTCATTGGGCAGCACCTTCGGCGCGTAGTAATCGAGTACGTCGCGATTGGGCGTGGCGAGCAATGCAGGGAATGAATCCTTGCTCTCGCGCTTTTCCTGGAAGACGGTCTTTTGCTCGGGAACGAGCGTGTAGACATCTTCGTTCTGACGAAGAATGCGGCGCTGACGTCCGTCCAGCGTCTCAAGCTCTTCGTATTCGTTACCCTTGTCGGCGAAGTGACTGATTTTCGACGAGCGCATGGTCGAGCCACGCTGGTAGACGAAGGTGCCCACGTAGTTTTGCGTCTGCGCAGCGCGATGGATCTTGTTGAGCCAAACGCTGACCTCGCGCCGCTCGATCAACGGATCGACGGACGGCGCGGAAGCCTGCGCCCACGCCTGCGTTTGCAGAGTGGTCGCCAGCAGGAAAGCGAAGAGGAAGAAAGTGCGCCCTCTGGGCGCACGCGGCAAGGATTCGATACTCAGGCGCTGCATTTATTCGTCCGCTTGCGCCGAGGCTCGCATATAAGGGGATACGCTCTGGCCGATCGGCGTCGGGGCATATTGTTGATGCGCCGCCAGATACTGGTCGAGACGCGCGTCGCGCAGCACGATCAGATCATTCGGAGCACCGGTGCTCGCGCCATTGGCTGCCACAGCGGCTTGCGGCTGCTGCGAAAGCGCTACGCGGGTGAGGCTCGAACCACCGGCGGCCGTAGCCGTCGACGGCGCTGCCGCCTGAGCAAGCACCTGCGGCTGTGCGCCACCGGCAGGATGATCCTGCAGACGCGGCACCACGACCCACGACAGCGCTGCAACCGCAGCCGCCGCCGCTGCCGTCGGCAGCACGCGACGCACGCGCAGGAACGGATTGATACGTGCGACTCGCGAGCCTGCGGTCTTGGCACCTTGAGCGGTGCTTGCTAGCGTGTCGGCCAGTGCGGCCGGCGCGAGCAAGTGAGGCTCGGCTTCGAGACGTGCTGCGAAGGAAGCCATAAAAGCAGATTCCGAACGCGGCAACGTCAGTTCATCGGAACGCAATGCGTCACCGATCAGATGGTAGTCGTCCCACAAAGGCCGGCCAGAGGTGTCAGCCTCGTCCAGCAGGGCGGCCAGTTCGTCCGGATTGAATTCCCCGTCCATCAACGCGGAAATCCGCTCGGCTTGCAGCCCCCGCTGCGTTTGCACCGTCGCTGATCCCATGATATCCCCCAACGAAAATAACTTTCCCGGCGGCGCGCTCACCAGCGCTTACCGTCAGGCGTGTCCAGCAGCGGCCTGAGCCGGCTGGCAATCGCTTCACGCGCCCGGAAAATTCGCGAACGGACCGTTCCGATCGGGCACCCCATGGCTTCGGCGATCTCTTCGTAGCTCAAACCCTCGATTTCTCGCAGGGTAATTGCCGTTCGAAGTTCATCGGGCAAAGCCTCCATCGCTGTGTTGACCGTTTGAGCAATCTGCTTGCTCATCAGCATCGACTCAGGCGTGTTGATATCCCTTAGTTGATCGGCCTCGGCAAAAGTTTCCGCTTCTTCAGCGTTCGCTTCAGTCGAAGTCGGTGCACGGCGCCCCTGCGTAGCCAGGTGGTTCTTCGCCGTGTTGACAGCAATACGATACAGCCAGGTATAGAACGCCGACTCACCGCGGAACTGCGGCAAAGCACGGTAGGCCTTGATAAAGGCCTCCTGCGTCACATCCTCGACCTCGGCGGCATCGCGCACGAGCCGCGATACGAGGCGGATGATCTTGCGGTGATATTTCGCGACCAACAGCTCGAAGGCGGCTTTGTCGCCTTTTTGCACGCGCTCGACGAGCGCTTGGTCGATTTCTCGTTCACTCACCTGATATGGATCCGTATTTTCTCTGGCTGCCAGGCCCTGATCAGGCCCGATTGCACCACGGCAGCACTTGCTGCCACGGCTGGAAGTGTCTGTGACGCCGCACGCCCGGGCACACTCACCGGAGCGTGGGTCAGCGGGACGGGACACCTGCACGGCGTCCCGCGAACTTAGACGCGCTGGAAGACCAGCGTGCCGTTAGTCCCACCAAAACCGAAAGAGTTCTTCAATGCGACATCAATTTTCATGTCGCGAGCCACGTTTGCGCAATAATCCAGATCGCAACCGCCCTCGATGTCCTGATTGAAGATGTTGATCGTCGGTGGTGACTTCTGATGATAAACGGCCAGCACGGTAAACACCGATTCCAGGCCGCCCGCGCCACCCAACAGGTGACCGGTCATCGACTTGGTGGAGTTCACCACAACCTGCTTTGCGGCGTCACCCATCAGGCGCTTGACCGCAACCGTCTCGGCGACGTCACCCAGCGGGGTCGACGTGCCGTGCGCGTTCACATAGTTCACCTTGTCGGCGCTGATACCCGCATCGCGCAAGGCGTTGGTCATGGCACGCAATGCGCCATCGCCGTCTTCGCACGGTGCGGTCATGTGGTACGCATCGGCGCTCATGCCGAAGCCGGTCAGCTCGGCGTAGATCTTCGCACCGCGCGCCTTGGCATGCTCGTACTCTTCGACCATCATCACGCCGGCGCCTTCGCCCAGCACGAAGCCGTCGCGATCCTTGTCCCACGGACGGCTAGCCGTCGCCGGATCGTCGTTTCGCTCCGACAGCGCCTTCATTGCCGCGAAACCGCCGATACCCAGCGGCGACACCGTCGATTCGGCGCCCCCGGCGAGTACCGCGTCGGCGTCGCCATACTGAATCATGCGTGCGGCCTGACCAATACAGTGCAGACCGGTCGTGCAAGCCGTGACGATCGCAAGGTTCGGCCCCTTCAGACCGTACTTGATCGACAGGTGACCAGAGATCATGTTGATGATCGAACCCGGCACGAAGAACGGGGAGATCTTGCGCGGACCGCCCGCAATAAGCGCCTTGTCGGTATCTTCGATCATCGGCAAACCACCGATACCCGATCCGACCAGCACGCCGATGCGCTCCGCGTTCTCTTCAGTGACCTTTAGGCCACTGTCTGCGAACGCCTGGATACCGGCAGCCAGGCCGTAATGGATAAACGTATCCATACGGCGGGCTTCCTTTTCGGAAATGTACTCCTTGATGTCGAAGTTTTTGACTTCTCCGGCGAAGTGCACCCTATGGTTGCTCGCATCGAACTTCGTGATGTTGGCGATGCCCGAACGACCTGCGACCAGATTTTCCCAACCTTCGGCAACAGTGTTGCCGACCGGTGAGATCAGGCCCAGACCGGTAATGACGACGCGACGACGACTCACGATACTCCCCTTCTTCTGCTGGGTCATACAAAACAAAAGCCACAGAGGCGACAGGGTTCGCCCCTGCGCTCCCTGCGGCTGACAGGCATGCCTGGCGCCGGGAACCGGTCGGCACCCCGGCCGGTCAGGCGATCCGTCGGCCCTTAGGCCTTCGAGTTGCCTTGAACGTAATCGATGGCCTGTTGCACCGTGGTGATCTTTTCGGCTTCTTCGTCCGGGATTTCCGTTTCGAATTCTTCTTCCAGTGCCATCACCAGCTCAACCGTGTCGAGCGAGTCAGCGCCGAGATCGTTCACAAAGCTGGATTCGTTCTTGACGTCGGCTTCGTTCACGCCAAGTTGTTCCGCGACGATCTTCTTGACGCGTTGCTCAATGTTATCCATTCAAACCCTCCGGGGTAGTTAGTTCAGACAAGTGCGCGCATTTTAACAGGTTTGCCAAGCAAAGTTAGCCTGCGCCAAATAATGTTCAATATCGCTCAAAATTGTGTAAATCCAACACAATTTTCACGATTCTCCCTTAATTCATGAACATGCCGCCGTTCACATGGAGCGTCGTACCGGTGATGTAGCCGGCCTGCGGAGACGCAAGGAACGCCACCGCATTGGCAATATCTTCCGGCGCACCGAGACGGCCCAGCGGAATCCGCGCCTTGAGCGCTTCGTGCTGAGCTTCGCCCAGTGCCTTGGTCATATCGGTGTCGATGAAACCCGGGGCAACACAGTTGACGGTGATGTTTCGGCTGCCGATCTCGGCGGCCAGCGAGCGGGACATACCCGCGACACCCGCCTTGGCAGCCGCGTAGTTGGCTTGCCCCGGGTTGCCGGCCGAGCCGACGACCGAGGTCACGTTGATGATCCGGCCGCTACGTGCCTTCATCATCGGCTTGATAACAGCGCGCGACAGACGGAAGATCGCCTTGAGGTTGGTGTCGATCACGTCGTCCCACTCGTCGTCCTTCATCCGCATGGCGAGGTTATCGCGCGTGATACCGGCGTTATTGACGAGGATGTCGAGCTTGCCGTGTTGCTTGAGAATGTCATCGAGTGCCGCAGCCACGCCTTCGGCGTCGGTCACGTTCAGGACAATGCCCTTGCCCGCCGCACCCGCTTCTGCGAAATACGCACTGATGCTTTGCGCGCCAGCGTCACTGGTGGCGGTGCCCACGACCGTTGCGCCCTGACGAGCGAGTTCGAGGGCGATGGCACGTCCGATGCCGCGCGAGGCGCCGGTCACCAGTGCCACGAGGTTGTCGAGTTGCTTGCTCATGAGAGAAATACCTTGGCTGTTGCTTACGAGAGTTGGGCGCGCACGTCGGCCAGCGACGCCGGATCGGTGATCGCCAGCCCCGTGAGATTGCCGTCGATGCGCTTGGTCAGGCCGGTCAGCACCTTGCCCGGGCCGCATTCGACCACTTGCGTCACGCCTTGCGCTGCGAGCCACTTCACCGCCTCGACCCAACGCACCGGCGCCGCTGCCTGACGCACCAGGGCATCCTTGATGCGGGCGACGTCGGCCTCGACAGCCACGTCAACGTTATTGACGAGCGGGATTTGCGGCGCATTGAACGTCACGTCCGCCAGATACTCGCGCAGGCGATCCGACGCCGGCTTGAGCAGCGACGAGTGGAACGGCGCCGAGACCGGCAGCACGTGCGCACGCTTTGCACCGGCCGCCTTGGCCAGTTCGCACGCCTTTTCCACGCCCGCCTTGGCACCGGCGATCACGACTTGCGCCGGAGCATTAAAGTTGACGGGTTCGACTACGCCCGCGGCCGATGCTTCGGCGCAAACGTTGCGAACGGTATCGTCATCCAGACCCAGAATGGCTGCCATGCCACCTTGCCCGACGGGCACGGCTTCCTGCATGGCTTGCGCACGGAAGCGCACCAGCGGCACGGCGTCCTTGAA
>JARLJF010000059.1 GCA_031291335.1 Pandoraea sp.
CCTCAGGCGCACCGCCTCTTCCACCGCGATTTCGTCGAACGGATTCATCGACATCTTCACGTTCGCTATGTCGACGCCACTGCCGTCGCTCTTCACGCGAACCTTTACGTTGTAATCCACTACCCGTTTGACCGGTACCAGCACCTTCATGCGGAACTCCCTTGATTCAGAAAAACCGGGCGGCAGGCCGTCTCGACGGCGCCCGCCACCCGGGAAGATACGAACTTACTCGATCTCGCGCCCTTTCGTCTCGGGCAACAAAAATGCGGTGATCAGTACGACAAGATAGGCACCGCCGGCAAACATGCCGATGGCTGTCCCGAGGCCGCTACTCTTGGCGAGATACCCAACCAGACTCGGAAACAGCGCGCCGATGCCGCGCCCGAAGTTATACGCGAAGCCTTGGCCGTTCGCACGCACCGCCGACGGAAACAGCTCGGTCAGATAAGCGCCCATGCCACTGAAAATACCCGACGCCGCGAAGCCCAGCGGGAAGCCGAGTATCAGCATCTGGTCATTGCTCAATTGGAACTGCGTATAAGCGTAGATGCTCGCGCCCGACAACACGGCGAAGATCAGCAGGTTCGCACGACGTCCCAGCCGGTCGGTCAGATACGCCCCGGTCAGATAGCCGATGAACGACCCCAGAATGATCACGAGCAAATATCCGCCCGTACCGATGACCGACAGATGACGCTCGGTCTTCAGGAACGTAGGCAGCCACGTCGTCACGGCATAGTACCCGCCCTGCACGCCGGTGCACAGCAGCGCCGAGAGCGCCGTGGTCTTGATCAGCGACGGCGAGAAGATCGCCCACGCCGAGGTGCGCTTCGCCGCGGTCTCCTCCTGCTTGCGGGTGCGCTCGAACAGCTCCGGCTCGGGCACGTGCTTGCGAATAAAAAGCACGAACAGCGCCGGGATCACGCCAATCCAGAACAACACGCGCCAGGCGTACTCCTCCGGCAACAACGAGAACGACGCCGTGTAGCACAGCGCCGCCACCGCCCAGCCAATGGCCCAGCCGCTTTGCACCGTGCCGACGGCGCGTCCGCGATACTCAGTGCGCACGATCTCGCCCATCAGCACCGACCCGACGGCCCACTCGCCACCAAAGCCCAGCCCCTGCAACGCGCGCAGCACGAAGATCTGTTCGAAGTTCTGCGCGAAGCCGATCAGGATCGTGCAGACGGAGAACCACAGAATCGTCGCCTGCAGAATGCGCACACGGCCGAAGCGATCGGCCAGCACCCCCGCCCCCCAGCCACCGATGGCCGAGAACAGCAGCGTAATGGTGGCCAGCATGCCGGCCTGCGCCTTGTCGATACTGAACACGGTGATCAGCGTCGTGATCACGAAGGTGAACACCATGAAGTCGAGCGCGTCGAGCGCCCAGCCGCCGAACGCCGCAATGAAAGTGCGCCGCTCGGTCTTGTTCATCTGGCGATACCAATCCATCTTGCCTCCTCCTCTTGTACCCGCTGAACTACAAGAGCGCGACGTGCGCCCGGATAGGATGAAACTCAACGACGAAAACGTCAGTGCATCATGTGGTTACGTAACGGGCTGCCAAGCCGTGTACGCCAGTTCGTCATCAAACCGTGGCCGGAAAACCGTAGAGCCGCGCCGGGTTGTCCACCAGAATGCGGCGGCGGGTATCCGCGTCGGGCGCCCACTGCGCCAGCAGATTGCGCAATGCACCGGTGTTCGGCATGCGCGTGAGCGACACATGCGGCCAGTCGCTGCCCCAGACCATGCGATCGGGTGCGTCTTCTATCAGGGCCTGGGCGAATGGGGTAACGTCGTCGAATGCCGGGAAACGTTCACTGATGCGATACGCCCCCGAGAGCTTGACCCAGTAACCGTGATCGCGAACGAGGGAGCGCAGCGCCGAGAAACCCGGCGCTTCAAGCCCCTGCGCGACCGGCGTATGCCCCATGTGATCGACGATGCCGGGCACCGGCAGCTTCGTCATGCGCGGCATGAGTTCGGGTAACGCGTTCACGTCCATGAGGAATTGCATATGCCAACCGAGATCCTTGATCCGGTGCGCCAGCGATTCCATCGCCGTGAAGCCGATACCGCCGCCGAACAGCACGTTGATGCGCAAACCGCGAACGCCCGACGCGTGCATGGCCTCGAGTTCGGCATCGGTCACATCGGGCGAGACCACGGCGATGCCTCGCAGACGGTCGGGGTGACGACGCAACGTCTCGAGCATGTAGCGGTTGTCCGTGCCGTAGACACTGATCTGCACGAGCACGCCGTAGGTCATGCCCGTGGCGTCGAGCATGGCGAGGTATTTGTCTTCGGGTGCCGGTGGCGGCGTGTAGCTGCGCTCGGGCACCATCGGGTATGCGTCGCTCGCGGCGACCACGTGCGCATGCGTGTCGACGGCACCGA
This sequence comes from Pandoraea sp., assembly GCA_031291335.1. Classification (GTDB taxonomy): domain Bacteria; phylum Pseudomonadota; class Gammaproteobacteria; order Burkholderiales; family Burkholderiaceae; genus Pandoraea. The sequence goes on from JARLJF010000059.1 coordinate 2,401, forward strand.
ACGGCACGTCGAAGGTGGACGGATCGATCTCCGGCAGCGGCCCAAGACACAGCGGCGCTCCGGCGGCGGGGGTTGCGGTCATGTCGACTCCTCAAGAGGCGCGAGGGCGACAGTCACAACGTCGGGCTCACGCCGGGGGTTGAAACAGATCGGGCACCGCAACTGCCGGTGCCCGTCAGATGGCAGGCCGTTACAGCAGCTTGCCCGGATTCATGATGCCGGCCGGGTCGAACACGGCCTTGATTTCGCGCATCAGACGCAGCTCCAGCGGCGATTTGTACTTCGCGAAGTACTCGCGCTTGAGTTGTCCGATGCCATGCTCGGCGCTGATGCTGCCGCCGAAGCGCGCCACTTCATCGAGCACTGTGGCGGTGATCGCCTCGCCATGCTCCGCCATGAACGCCGGCGCCTCGCCGGCCGGACGCGACAGGTTGTAGTGCAGGTTGCCGTCGCCAAAGTGACCGAAGATGAACGGGCGCACCTGCGGGCACACGCGTCGCACGCGCGCCTCGGCGCTCGTCATGAATTCGGGAATGGATTCGATGGGCAGCGAGATGTCGTGCTTGAGATGCAGTCCGTCTGCGCGTTGCGCTTCGGAGATCTCTTCGCGCAACTTCCACATCTCTTCGACCTGACCCAGCGTGGAAGACACCACAGCGTCTGCGCACAGATCGCGCTCGATGGCCGTCTCGATCACGCGTTCGAGCAAGGCGCCCAGCGCCTGTTCGTCGGCCGTATCGGCCAGCTCGATCAGCACATAGCCGGGGTGACGATCGCTGAACGGCGCACGCACTCCGGGCACGTGTGCCATCACCAGATCGACGCATTCTCCCGTAAAAAACTCGAACGCCTGCATGCGCGGGCCGCACTCTGCGAACAGCAGTTCATACAACTCAAGCGCCTGACGGGGCGACGTCACCGCCGCGATCACGACCTGACGCACCGGCGTCGGCGCATACAGACGCAGCGCCGCCGCGGTAATCACGCCCAACGTGCCTTCCGAACCGATCAGCAACTGCTTGAGGTCGTAACCGGTGTTGTCCTTGCGCAGCGTACGCAGGCCATGCAAGATCTCGCCGTTCGGCAGCACGGCCTCAACGCCCAGCACCAGTTCGCGCGTCATACCGTAGCGCACGACATTCACGCCGCCGGCATTCGTCGCCAGATTGCCCCCCAATTGGCATGAACCCTCCGCCGCGAGACTGAGCGGCAACAGACGGTTCGCGTCGCGCGCCGCCCGCTGGAGGTCTTCGAGAATACAGCCCGCTTCGGCAACCAGCGTGTTGGCGATGGTGTCCAGGCTGCGCACCGCATTCATGCGGTCGAGGCTGAGCACCACGTTCTGCACCGAACTGTCGGGCGTCGCGCCGCCGCACAGGCCGGTGTTGCCGCCGCGCGGCACAACCGGTGTGGCCGTGCTCTGGCACAGCGCGAGAATCCTGGCGACGTCTTCTGTCGTACGCGGACGCACGACGGCCTGCGCGTTACCGCGATACATGCCGCGCCAGTCGGCCAGCCACGGCGCCAGGTCGTCGGGTGAGGTGAATACGCTGTCGGCACCAATGGCGTCGACGAGACGTTGAGCAAAAGCAGTGATGGTCATAGGTTCACGCGGCGGGGGTTACGGTGCGGAAGATGGCATCTGACGGCGGTCAGGCACGGGTCGGCGCAATGGCGCCAGTGATGATGTCGCGCCCGGGCAGCGTCAGCCCGAGACGCGCCGAAGCACGCAACAGATGCGAGAGCGACGCCGCGCGCGCCAGCAACGGGTCACGCGCCTTTATGGCGTTGAACACGGCCACGTGCTCCTGATGCACCTGTGCGGCAAGTCCTTCGTGACGCAGCGTATTCGTGCGCGCCGCCTGCACGACCTGCCGGATTTGCAGATTCAGATACTGCAGCAAGTCGGCGTAGTAGCGGTTGTGCGTGGCACGCGCAATGGCGGCATGGAACGCGGTGTCGTACTCCACGCCGTTCTCCGCGTGGTACAGATTCGTTTCCAGCTTCCCGAGAATTTCGCCGAGCAGACGAATGTCGTCGTCGGTGTGACGAACGGCAGCGAGCGCTGCGGCGGTGCTTTCCAGATCGAGACGCAACTCATAGACACTGGCGAGATCGGCCGCGTCCTGGCCGAGCGGCACCTGAAAACCGCTCGACGGCGTGCGCGCCTTCACGGTGACGCCCGCGCCCTGCCGGCTGTCGATCAGCCCCTGCGCGCGCAGACGCTCCGTCACCTCGCGGATCACCGCCTGACTCACGCCGTACGTTTCGGATAGCTGCTTGCCGGTCGGCAACTTGGTGCCGACGGGATAGGTGCCCTGCCGGATCGCGTCCTGCAACTGTTGCGCGACCTGCTCGGTCAGGGTCTTGGGCTTGGTTGTCATCCTCTCGCGTCATCTCATGCTTTTCTGGTTTGCATGTTATCTGAAAACTTTTGACGCTCGTCACCGAGTTAACCCTTAGTCTGCCGTCTCATGAAAGACAAAGGCGGCGGGGAGACTGGCTCCGCCACCGCCTGTGTGACTTGCTTGACCGCTTGTCTGCTTGTTGCGTGCCGCGCTTAGAAGCCGATCAGTGCTTCCGTGACGTGCCCCACGTTCGGCGGCGACGCGAAGCAATCGCTCACGAGCGCGCGCCATTGCTGGAAGGCGTCCGAGTTACGGAAGTGAACCGTGTGGTCTTCCAGCGTTTCCCACGTCACGACGAGGCTGTAATGGGTCGGCTGCTCGATGGACTTGAGCAGACGCATGCCGTGGCAGCCTTTCGAGTTTTTGAACAGCGACGCGGCCTTGGCGACACCTTGCTCGAACTCGGCTTCCTTGCCGGACTTGACTTCGATCTGGGCAATTTCAAAGATCATCGGATTTCCTCAGTGGTTTGTGCGTGGTGGTGCTTATGTCGATCTTGTTGTGATCACACGATGGGTGCCGCCGGGTGAGCGGAATCGTGGGATCGCCTGCGCCGGACGATAGGTACGGCGTCGCGAGAACGCTCGATTCTATACCGCGTATTCGTGCGACGCATCGCGTGCGACGCCCTCAACCCTTTCAGCATTTTTCCGACCTCACGGCTCGCCGCCGTGCACGGACATCGGTCATCCGCCGGCCTCGCAGCACCATGAGCGTGCAGCATTGCGCGCCATTTCGCACCTCATCAGACAAAACATCGATAAAAATCAATCACCTGAAAAAGTCTGGCATTGCTCTTGCATATCCTCCTTCTTCTTCACGTTTGCACCAAAAGAGAACATTCATGCCCAATTCCAATACACCTGGTGACGTGCTGTTCCTTCTGCTCGGCGCGATCCTGGTGCTTGCCATGCATGCCGGCTTTGCGTTTCTCGAACTCGGCACCGTCCGCAAGAAGAATCAGGTCAACGCCCTCACCAAGATCCTGACCGACTTCGCCGTCTCCGGACTCGCGTACTTCTTCATTGGCTATCCGCTCGCGTACGGTGTCGACTTCTGGTCGAGCGCTACAGTGCTGTCAGAACACAACGGCTACGCACTGATCCGCTTCTTCTTCCTGCTGACCTTTGCGGCCGCGATTCCCGCCATCGTCTCGGGGGGCATCGCGGAGCGCGCCAAGTTTCACCCGCAATCCGTGGCGACGTTCTTCCTCGTCGGCCTGATCTATCCGTTCTTCGAAGGCATTGCCTGGAATGGGCATCTGGGCATTCAGGACTGGCTCACGCGCGTGTTCGGCGCCCCTTTCCACGATTTCGCGGGCTCGGTGGTCGTGCATGCGGTTGGCGGCTGGATCGGACTGGCGGCGGTGCTGCACCTCGGCGCACGCCGGGGACGCTACAACGGGCAAGGGCAAGTCGCTGCGCATCCACCGTCGTCGATCCCGTTCCTCGCGCTCGGCGCATGGATTCTGATCGTCGGCTGGTTCGGCTTCAATGTGATGAGCGCGCAGCGGGTGGGCGGCATCTCGGGGCTGGTCGCCGTCAACTCGCTCATGGCGATGGTCGGTGGCACCCTCGTCGCCATGTGGGTCGGCAAGGACGATCCGGGCTTCATTCACAATGGCCCGCTCGCGGGGCTCGTCGCCGTGTGTGCGGGGTCGGACGTCATGCATCCGCTCGGCGCACTCGTCGTGGGTGCCGTTGCGGGCGGGTTGTTCGTGTGGCTGTTCACGGTGACGCAGAACCGTCTGCGCATCGACGACGTGCTCGGCGTGTGGCCGTTGCACGGCGTGTGCGGCATCTGGGGCGGACTGGCCGCCGGCATCTTCGGACAGACGGCGCTCGGCGGATTGGGCGGCGTGAGCTTCCTCGCGCAATGCATCGGAACAGTGATGGGCGTGGCGATCGCCTTCGCCGGAGGCTACCTCGTGTATGGCGTCATCAAGCGCAGCATCGGGCTGCGACTCGATGACGAACAGGAATACTACGGCGCCGACCTCTCGATCCACAAGATCACCGCGACGCCGGAACGCGAGACCAATTGGTGAGCGTTATGGCGAGCCATTGACCCTGCCAACGTTGCGAAGGATTGGCCGATAAACAAGGCGCACGCATTGCAAGCCTGACCGAGACGGCGGGGGTATTCACCTCACGCCGACTCTCCATCCATCGCAGCTAACGTAGCGCACGCTCTTAGGTTCACCTCGATGAACTCCTCCCAAGTAAGGAGACGAACATAGTGAGACACGTAATAATCGTCGACTCGACACACATTCGGACGCCTTTCATAGATCGAACAAATCTTGCCAGCGTCATCGAAATGCCTGCACGCCCCATCCCCTCTATCGAGAAAACGCGTCACATCGGAAAGTCCGACATGCTTACAGCATGCACCGCAGCGAGTGCACGGAAAAGCTCGAGGTGTGGACTCGGAGGCGTGCAGGACCATAGCGGACGTTCGAAAAGGTCAGGCCGCATGCGCCACAAGTTCGTGAATCTGCTTTTCGGTCGACAGGACTAATTTGCCATCCTTGTCCATGATTGGCGTGTCGATCAATGCCTTGAGCAGTTGCGTGAACTTCACCGAGCGCAGCACAACGTTCTGGGCGTCCTCGGGAAACAGCGCGTAATCTTCGCCGTGCGCCGAAATTTCCCTCTTCAGATCGCTGACCGCGTGGCGCAAATTCGAACTCACCCTCGAGAACGATTGGTTAGCGAGCGTCGTAACGCGCTGAATTCCATCGAGCGTTGTGCAAAGCACATCGAATTCGCTTTGGAATGTCTTTGCCTGTTCCATGTTGCTACGGGCGTTATTCAGTGCTTCCTCGCCCTTGTTACCCACGATATGACCGAAGATCGCGAGCGCGGGGCCTGCAACGATTCCGCCCAACACCATTGACCCGAGCGCCATCCCGCCGCCGCCCGTTGCGATCGAACCACCACCGAGCCACGCGAGCGTTGCGTTGGTCGCCGCCGCCCCACTGAGAGTCGAAATTGCCGTGCCGGTGCTCGCCGTCGCCAGCATCATCGTGCCGTTATAGGCGCCGAATGCTAGCGCGGCACCGCCACCGAGCCCCGATCCGAGGCCGAGACCGGAACTCTTCAGTAGCGCGTACTCGTTACGCAATGCCTCAAGCGTACCCATCGTGAAATCGCCGAGATTCAGCTTGTCCAGTTCGGGCGAACGAATGCCTTCGACATTCTTCAATTTTCCGAACGTCTCGATGAAGTCAGCGATAATCCCGTTAAACGCGCGAAGCTTGCGCGAACCGTAGTCTTCGAGAACGGCATTCACTTCCTGACGCTTCTCGTTGGCACGCTCTATCGCGCTATCAACCATGGACTTCGCGCTACCGTTCATGTCGTTGGCCGTGCTGTGATCCTTTACGCCACTAACGCCCTTATACGCGCCATAGAGTGCGGAGCCCGCCGCGACAACACCGAGAATAATAGGGACTGCCATGGTATGACTCCTTATTCGAGAATAATGGCGACGGTCTTCTGGGTTTCCAGATGCACGCTTTGAGCGCGTGCAAGAAGATCGGAAAAGATGAAAGGTTCAACGTGGTAGTGGGCCCGAATGTCGTCGAGCAAATGCCAACGAACGCTGGAGATGCTTCCGCCAGACAATGACAGCATCATCAGTTCGAAGAGAAATAATTTCGGCACCGACGGCATGATCGCCTGCTTGCCTTTGAGCATGTCCCGCAGCATGTCGCGCACGACGTTCCAGCGCGCTGCCGGATCGTCTTCCGATAGCGGCGACAGTTTCCGGATTCGCTCAATGAGATCGGACTCCACCTTTGCTCGGCTCGCCCCCAAACCGAACGGCAGACGTACGCCACCGCGATCTTTTGCGATCGATGCAAGTTCTTCGAACGATGCAGCCTCGCGCTCTTCGCGCTGAATCGCGACGCTTGAGTAGTGGATGGTCTCCGCCGTCGCCACTCGGCGACCGCCGTCCCACAAGACAGGCCGGTCGCACAGAATGAGGAGTTCCGCCAGACAAAGAAATGTCCGCTTATCCTCGTCGGAAAGCTGCTTGAGCAACATGGTTCTCTCCCAAATTTTTCTAGATGAAGGGGATACGATTCAAAGTCGCAGTGGTTCGTCCGATGCCATGAACATATCGAACTCAGCCTTGGATCCGAACTGCAATTGCTTGCCGAGCAAGGTCGCATAGCGATTGACCGCGGTGACCAATCCGTCTACACCACCATCGCCCACGGTGTCGATGGCGAGGAACAGCGCTCGCGTCTCGTGATGAATCTGCGGCAGTTCGCGCGCCATGAGCTCGTCAAGTGCGCTTTGCTCAACTGCAAGATGGGCGCGAGCCTGGGATTCGATAAGACGTACGCGCTCGAGATCGACACGGGATTGCTCGGCACCTTTGGCGGCGTCCAGAGCGCTTTGATAGAAGATGGACGAGAGCGTGTAACCGATCATCCCGCCAAGCGCCGCACCCACGACAGGAACAGGTATGGCTAGTTGACCGACTGCAGCAAACATCCCGCTCGAGAGCATTCCCACACCTTTTTCGCCGACCTCAATAAGCAGCTCGGCCTCGGTGATTTCACCGTAGATATAGCGTTTGACCGATGCGCCCAATGAAAGGCAGACGCTGACAACAAGTGTGGGCGCGCTCGTCTTCGCCAAGGTGCGAATGCCTTTGGAACCCGATTGCTCCATGACCCCCTTCACGGATGCCCCCACGAATGCGGTGCCATAACCTACGGCACCAGCAGTCACGGTATCTTTTCCCACCTGCCGGGCGGCATCGCGCATCGTCATCTCGTCTTGCGCAACGGCGAGAAGCTGCCTGATGACGGAAACACTGCCGCCAATAACGGCGCCGAACTTCGCCCCTTCCAGACCTGCGCGATGACTCGTGCGCGCGATATCCCGAACCGTCTCGATAGCGGGATTTTTTCGGTACTTGATCGCTTGGTCAGTCGTCAGACCACTGTCCTGAACGTTTTCCGCCAGTTCGTCATAGCGCGAGGCTTCGCTGCGCCTCTTCGCCGCGACACCCAACTTACCTCTCTTCTCCGCCTCTCGTGCCTGCTCTCGTAGCTTCCCTGCCATTTGCTGACAGGACTCCTTCGCGCCAGCGAATTGCTCCGATGGGAGTTCAAGTTTGACGCCGCGATAACGTGCAAACTTGCCGTCCTCACTCGCAATTTTCCAGAACAATTCGTCCCGGTTGCCAACGAACTTCATCTGCGATTCCGTGCCGCTTAGAATCCGGCCGTCCAGAACCTGCACGCGATCGACAACGTTGTGGTTCTTGCCGAACTCAGGGAGATCGTCACTGCGAACGGTACGAATCTTCGATCCGGCGATGATGGCCTCGGCATTGTTCCTGCTCGTTGCGGCGACTTCCGCCGAGAAACCGGCTTGCTGCTTAATGTTTTTCGCCCCCTCGATCGGGTCGATGTTTACTTTGTGTTTCGCGATATCGGCCAGTCCTTTCGCGAAACGCTGTCCCGTCTGATTATCGACACCGCGATAGCCTTTCACGTATTCAGCAGCGGCACTGCCGAACCGTTCGACCGTCTCCTTTGTTGCCATGGCCGCCCCGACCCGCATCACATCCACGAAGCGATCGCCGCGCTCGGGTACATCCGGCTCGTCCGTTTGAGGCAACGATCGCTTCTCATTGCTGCTATCCATAGAGAATCCCCGTGATTTTTTATGTATTCCAAGTCCGTGCTTTCAGCTTCGAAAGCAAATGCGCCTTCACCTTCTCAAACTCATCCTTTGTCAGTGCGCCTGTCTGATAAAGAACAAAGGCGCCTCTCAAATCCTCGATGCATCCTTGATTCCATACACGGTCGCTATCTTCGACTGATCGACGCACCCCGTCCTTTTCGCCATCGATAAAAATGTGTTTTGCTGCCGGACAGACGTGTGAGCCGACCCGGCTCGCACCGTTCGCGATTGTTTTCACCATCGCGTACCCCCCGACAGCGATGCAAATAAACAGAATGACGCCGAGCATAAGAACGATTCGCATAGTGTGTTGAGAAGAGGCATTCAGCCTTGCCAGACGCTCATCGGCTCCGGTAAGACAGCATTCTCCCGACACTTAGGACAAGATGTGTCGCAACGAATCGATGGCAGGGGGTACTTCGCCGGCATCTGACAAATCATCAAACCGGACGTCCCACACCCTCGCCCCGAACCCTCGCAGCCAACGGTGAAGCTGAACGGTTTCGACGACGGTGGCCGATACGACGAGCGCACCCTCCTCTTCCACGACTTGCTGATCGTGGTTTAGCGGCGACTCGACGATGTGGAAGCCAGTTTCCTTGTCGGTACGAAAACGAAGATGAGTGCGCTTGCCGTTCCCAAAGCCGAAATGACCCTCGGCGTCGTACTTCTCCAGATCAAAGTTGGCGGGCCGGTCGAACACTCGTGCAGTGACTCGCGCGACGATGATCCGATGAAGCGCAAGGATGCGCTCTTGCTCGTACCCCGCGAACCGACAAACGAGGTATAGACGCACGCCTTGCTGGGCCAGGCCCAATGGCATTACGCTCGCGGATTTAGTGGCGCCGGTCGCATTCGTGTACTCGACATCGAGCCAGCGATTCGCGTATAGCGCATGACTCGTGGCATCGAAAACAGTCTGATCGACCTTCGGTGGCAAGGTTGGCTGGATCGGACTGACGACCCGAACCTTTTTGAGCCATTGTTGGGCGGGTTTGCCCCGATCGACGGAGCCCAGTTTGCTCTTGGCTTGTTCGAAGAAGCCCTGCAGGGACTTCATGACCCCGAAAGGCAGGAGATGTCTCAGATGCTCTTCGGCAAGAAGCAGCAGCAGTGACTCCTGTTCGCTGAGCGCAGGAAGAGAGAAACCGCCGGAATTGACCTTCCAGCTATAACCATAGGGCTTGTTTCGGTCATCACACTCAATGTCGAAATGTTCACAAAGCGCTTCAAGTTGCCGTTGGACAGTGCGGCGATCTCGCTCAATCCCTGAATGCCATAGCTGCTCATGCAGCTCGACCACGGTAATTTTCCTACCGCGTGGAATCCTACGGAGCAACTCGAGAGCAAGGATTGTGGTTTCTAGAGTGTCAGGACGCTTCGGCATGGATAGCGGCACAAGTGTGCGTGGCACTTGTGGTTGATACAAATTCTCTTCCGTCTAAACTTCTTATATTCGAATTACGATTCGCGCACTCAAGGCGTCACACCGCTATTCGAACCCCGTAGCAGTACAAATGATATTGAATTTTATACGACGCATATTCTATATCGGACTAGATTCTTATTTCTTTAATTTCGGATATCTATCAAAACATCTAGGTTGCCGCACAAAGAACTCTCGAGACCGGACCACTTCCACCATTGCAGCGCGATCCGGCGTCAGCGGGGAAATCGGCAAAGCGGCACTTTGGTTTGACACCGAGCCTCAATCGCGGCTATGCCGAGCGGCACGACAAACGCAGCCGAAGAGAAACAGTGCCGCCGTGAATCCCAAAGCGAGCGCGCAGACGCCGCCCCACCCCGCCATCGCCCATGCGGCCCCGGAGAGCGCTGCACCGATCGCGCCCCCCACGAAGAAGATGCCGACGAAGAGCGCGTTGAGCCGACCACGCGCCGAGGGATTGAGCAGATTGATGGCGCGACGTCCGAGTGTCTGGTCGGTGATGACGCCAGCGTCGAGCGATGCTGCCCCTGCGACCAATAGCCCGAGCGCGAGCCCCGGATGCGCCGCCGGTGAGAACCCGCCCCACCCCGCGCCCGCCACGCCGAGCGTGAGAACCGCAGCGATCATCAGAAGATGCGCGACGATCTGCGTTTTCCGGCCAGCCCCTCGATCTCCCAGATAGCCCGCCAGTGGCGTCACGATCGCACCGGTCGCCCCCGCCAGCGCGAACACGGCAACGCCCTGCATGCCCAGCGAAAACGGCGGCTGTACCAGCAACAACGCAATGGCGGTCCAGAAGGCACTGAACACACCCAGCGAAAGGGCCGCCTGCAAGGCACGCTGTTGCAAAACAGGTTCGGTACGCAGGAGCGTCCAGAGCGAGCGCAACAATTCGGCGTAACGCGCGCCGGCCTGCGGCGTACGCTTCGGCAAGCACAGATACAACACGACGGCGAGTGCCGCGTCGGCCAATGCTTCGATACCGTAGAACGCGCGCCAGCCGAGCGTGCCGGCAATCACACTGGCCAGCGGGCGCGACAGCAGAATGCCAACCATCAACCCGCTCATGACGTTGCCGACCGCGCGCCCGCGACGACTCTCGGGCGCCATGGACGCCGCCATCGGCACAAGCATCTGAATCACGCTTGAGGTCGCTCCCGCCAGGAATACCGACGCCAGAAACAGCCAGCCTGAATGCGCCAGCGACGACAGCGCGAGAAACGCGGCGCTGCACGCCAGCGTCCGAACAATGAGACGGCGATTCTCCAGCAAATCGCACAGTGGCACGAGTAGCAGCAGACCCGCCGCGTAGCCAAGCTGCGGCAGCATCGCGATCAGCCCGGCCAGTTCGTCGGGCAAGTGCAACGCGCGGCTGACGGGGCCGGTCAATGGCTGCGCCGCAGAGAGATTCACGACGATGACGCCGACGGCTGCGGCAAAAAAGATCGTCAGAGGCATGCTGAGGCCATCACTCGCCGAGGCGAACGTCGACGTTTGCAACGATGGCGCGGGCGCAGAAGCAACGCAAAGATCGCGCGTACAGACCGGGGGCGGCTGAGTCATTTTCTCTTCACATGGGTGATGGTTCGGCTGATTGTAGGAAGACCAACGTTATGCCACAATTGAATTATGTTTATATTCATTATGCGAGTTTATTTTGAATACACATGACTTGCAGGCTTTCGTGGCAGTGGTCGAAAGCGAATCGATGGTGCAGGCTTCAGAGAAGCTCTTCCTCACACAACCGGGCTTGACCCGTCGCGTGCAAAACCTGGAAAAGATGCTTGGTATGGAGCTGCTTGACCGGCAAAGCAAACCGCTCAAACCGACCGCCGCTGGCAACGAGGTGTATGGACTCGCTCGCGCGGTACTGCGCGCGGTCGACGACTTGATGGCCGTTGCCTCACCCGATAACGAGCCGACCGGTGAGTTGAGAATCGGTGTGCCGCCGTTTCTGTCCGAACTCGCACTTGAGCAGCCGATCGACGGTTTGCGCAGCGCTTTCCCCAAGCTCGCACTACGCGTGACGGCCGGGTGGTCCCCCGGTCTGCTGCAAAGTCTCGAGCGGGCGAAGGTGGATGCCGTCGTCGTGTTGATGCCCGAAGATATGCCGTTGCCGGACGGCATGACGTCGACACTGCTTGCACACCGGCCCACGGCGGTCATTGCGCCCCGCTCGTTCGGTCTGAGTGACAAACCCGTGCCGCTCGCCACACTGGCAACGCACTCGTGGGTGCTCAATCAGGACGGGTGCGGCATGCGCTCGGCGTTGAGCCGTGCGATGTCAGCGGCAGGATTGCCCTTCAATGTTGCCGTCGAGGCGTTCGGTTCCGAACTGCAAATGTCGCTGGTCGCGCGGGGCCTCGGAGTCGGACTTGCCGCACCTGAGGGGCTGGCGCGCAGTCCGCATGCCGATCAATTGCAGATCGTGAACGTCCCCGATTTCAAAAGTGGGCTGCGTGTCTGGCTCGTGCATGGGGCGTTGCCCAAACGCCTGGTGCAGCCCGTCGCCCTGATGCGCGACGCACTCATCGCAGCATTGGAAAAGGACAAGGCATCATGAGATTCGCTGCCGCAACGTATGGAACGGAAGGCGACACCCGACCGCTGGCCATGTTGTGCCGCGCCTTGATGGATGCCGGGCACGAAGCATGCCTGCTGGCCGATCACGCCACGCTCGGCGCCGCCAACGCGCTTGGCGTTCCGGCGGTTGCGTTAGCGGGCGATATCAAGGGGGCGATGCAGCCAGACCTCGCGATCTCCAAAGTCGTCACCGGCAAGCGTGGGTTTTCCAACATGGCGAGTGCACTGGCACACATCGCCAACACGCACGCCGAGGCATGGTTGAAGGAGATCGTCAGCACCGGCAGAGACTGCGACGCAATCATCGTTTCTGGCCTCGCCGCCTTCGTTGGCCTGTCCGCCGCGGAGTCTCTCGGGATCAAGGCCATCGGCACGGGCCTCATCCCGATCACGCCCACGGCGGCGTTCGCATCGCCCTTCCTCCCGCCCAAATGGACCCCCGGATTTCTCAACGCCGGGAGTCAGCGCTTCGTGAATCAGATGCTGTGGCGTGCGTTCCGACAGAAGACCAACGCGGCGCGCGCCGCCGTCTGCGGGCTTGCGCCGAGACAGACGTTGTGGACGAGTCATCCGATGCTTTATGGCATCTCCCCGAGCCTGGTCGCGCAACCCGACGACTGGCCCGCCAATGCGCAGATCTGCGGGCAATGGGTGTCGCCCGCCGCCGACTGGATCGCGCCACCCGCACTCAGCGACTTTCTTGCCGCAGGAGAGGCGCCGATATACGTCGGCTTCGGGAGCATGGCGGGCTTCGACCATGACAAGGTGCTCGGTGAAATGGCCGTTGCCTTGGCCAGCCGCAGGGTGCTGTTTTATCCGGGCTGGAGCGGCGTGGATGTCTCCCGGCTGCCCGCCAATTTCCATGTGATTGGCGACACGCCACACGATTGGCTATTCCCCAGAACATCGCTCGTGATTCACCACGGCGGGTCGGGCACCTCACACTCTGCAGCACGTGCTGGCGTGCCCTCGGTCGTCGTGCCGTTCGCAGGCGACCAGTTCTTTTGGGCCGACAGATTACAGCGTGCCGGCGTCGCTGGCGCCGCGTTGAACGGACGCTCGCTGCGGGCGTCCTCGCTGGTGTCCCGTATCGAGTTTGCCGAGAAGGAGCAGACCCGCGCGCGTGCCAGACACCTCGGCGCGAGAATGAGGTCGGAAGACGGCTTGCGCAATGCCGTCACCGCGATCCATCGCTTGATGAACGCTTAACTATCCTCGCGCCATCTTCAGAGCGGCGTTGACTCAAAGTCGACATACGCGACACCGGAGCGCGTACGTGCCACCCCCGGCGGATCGTTCGGCGGTGAGTCGGTGTCGCTCGTCGCGCGCAAACAGGATGATGAGGACAGCGACCGCTCCAGTAACGCCGAACTCCAGTGCTGATAGAGCAGCAGCAAACGATACGACGCACGCGCCGGCGTTGCGCCCCCACACTGCCAGGCGTCTTCCGTCCAGCGATGCCCCCATGGGCTTTCTGCCGGGTTCAGGCTCAGATAGCTGGCACCCTCGACACATGACACATGGTACGGCGTGTCGAATCGCTCGCAAGCGCCCGCGATCTGGCGCACCGTCAATGGCTCGACGGAAGCGAGTAAGTGCTCGCGTAGCGCGTCATGCGAGGCGATCTTCGTCAGCAGCGGCGTGTCGCAGTGACTGGACAGTTGCGTCAGATGCTCAACACGACGCAGCACCGCTGCCTGTTCCCCTTCAGGCACGTCTGCCAGCCGTGTGCACAGAGCCTGCCATCGATGCGTCAGGCCTTGTGCGTCGAGCGTAAAGGTCGCATTGCGCGCCCATGTGCCCAGCAAGCTCGTGACTGCGCGACAGGAGTCGAGCATGAGACCCGCCACGCGCAGGATGCCCCGATAACCGTTGATCTCCGGTGGCGGACTCGTGAACCACGACGGCAACCAGAGCCCCAACCGGGCGGGGGGCACGGCCGAATTGGCGAACGTGAAGAGGGTCGCGACGTCGCGCGCTCGCGTGAGTGTTCCTAATGCGCTGCGCCAAGACGTCGGCGCCGCTGGCGACGGCATCGTGACGCACGCTTCGAGCAACCGGCATCCTGCGTCCATACGCTTGAGCACTTCGTCGACCGCATGATGGCGAATCAATGTCGGCGATCCGAGAGATTGCGTGATGACCCCCTTGGCCCCCTCGAACGCCAACAGCGTCCAGTCGGCCCATGGCACCCCGAACGGCGTGTTCGCCGCCGAGATACCTCGCCCGTCGCCCTCAGCCGTCTCCTGCTGATGGAAACACGCGGCAATGATCGCGAGTAGCGACAGATTCCCCACAAGCGACATGGCGTCGCGCGCGCCACGGAAGTACCAGCCCCGGTTGCCCGTCGCAGCCACCGTTTCGAGCCATTGCGCAATGTCACAACGCACCTGATCGACCGCAATGTCGATGACGGCATGCGTGCTTTCGGCGTGAGTGGGCGCCAACATCGCTTCGGCCTGCCTCAGGTTGTCGCCCAGGCGCGCATCGCGCTTGTGGGCCAGATCGAACTCCTTGCGATAGAAGTGCTGGCATGGCCCGGTTGTCACCCACAAGCCCGCCCATGCCTTGGCAAACGCACGCGCAAGCTCGGGATCGACGTGGCGCGTCATATCTGCCCCGTTGCGCCTCCCCCTTGCATTGCCCGCCGAACTGCCCGCCGGACTGCCCGCTGCATGACCCACTGCATTGGCCGTGCGCGTAAGCCACGCTCCGAGATCGGTTCGCTCATTGCGATGGCGCGCCGCTGCCTCGCGCGTACCCGTCAACTCCATGTCCGGTGTCGCGCGCCAATCCGCGCTCCAACCACTTGCGCCTACACACTGCTGGTACCACATCGCTTCCCCCTGCATGGTCGTCGCCGGGCACGCCGGCAAACCGTCGACTATAGGCAGACGACCTCGAATGCGTGGCACCTCGTCGAGCGGACACGCATGCTGGCCCCGGCAGCATAGCGTCGGCAGACACGCACATCGTCGCCTGACGCTCCCCCAGCAAGTACCCACTTACGCAGCTTGCACACGCAAGGAAACGCGTCTCCTCTCGCCAAGTGCCGACGCGTCGCGGTAGACTTTCGCCACACCTGACGTCTGCGGTCCTGCTCGCACGCTCTGGCGAGTGCCCACTTCGCTGACATTGCCGCGAAGCGCGTGTGCCGACACCAACGCAGCCAGCAGGCCGACGACTCACAACCTTTCGACGCACGAACGCGTGCGCGCCCGCCGCGCGCACAAAGGCCCTGTAAAGCCCTTATGTCCAACACCCCCAATCAAGCGTCCGCAGCCGCAGCCACCACGCTTCCTCTCGTTCCGCTCACGCCCGACGAGATCCCGCTGGGCGAAGCGCTGCCCTGGGCCATCGTCGACCGGAACGGTGAACCGTTGCTGGCCGAAGGCGATATCGTTCCCACGCAGGCCGGGCGCGACTGGTTGTTCACGTCGTTCGCACCGCACCGGGTCGCCAATCTCGGCGAAGACGACACCGCCGCGATCGACGCCGACACGCCACCGCCATCGGTCCCGGACAGTACAGCGTCCGCCGCCGGCGCAGCGCAACCGCAGTACGCGCTCACCGACCTCAACCTGCGTCCCGGTGACTGGCTGCAAATCCAGTTGCCGCCGGGTGCCGGGTCACAGCGTGTGCGCACGCGTGTGATCGGCCACGCGCCGAATCAGATGCTGTTCGTGAGCGCGCCGACGGGCCGTGCCGCGCCCCCTACCCTGCAGACGAGCGAGCGGCTCGAACTATGGACGTTCTCCGGTGAAGACATCTATCACTTCGTCTGCACGGTCGAACGCGTCGAGCGGGTGCCTTTCGATTACATCGTGCTGTCCGCCCCCGCGCAGATTCGCCGCAAGGTGCTACGCCGTTCGCAACGCGTGCCTGCGAAGTTGGTGGTGTCGGTGAGCCTGGGCGAAGCGCGCCACCTCGCGTTGTTGCAGGACGTGAGCGCCGAGGGCGTCTCACTGCTGGCAGACGCGCCGCTCGGGGCGCCCGGCGAGAGCATCCAACTGGCGTTTCGTGTGCGCGTGGGCGACATCGACATGCCCATCGAAGCCACCGGCACGATTCGCGGCGTACAACAGGGCGACGATGGCAATCATCTGCACGGCATCGAATTGCCGGTACTCGAACCCTCGCATTACGTTGCGCTCAAGTGCTACGTCTACGAGCGCCTGCTCGCGCTCGGGGGGGCCTGATGGCAAAGCCGAAGTCTGCGGACGCCGAGCGGCCTCGTACTCTCGCCAGTCAGACCCTGTTCCGCGGTCTCGATATCGTGGAAGCCGTCGCGGCCGGCGTCGACACGGTGCCGGCGCTCTCGGCGCACACCGGCATCACGCCGTCGACAACGCACCGCATTGCGTCGGCGCTCGTGCACGCGGGCTATCTGCGTTTCGAGCCGCGGCGCGGCTATCGACTCGGCAACAAGCTCATCGAACTGGGTTTTCTTGCGTACCGGCAAATCGACTTGCCGCGTGTCGCCCGGCCCACGCTGGAAGTCCTGGCGAGCGAGACACAGGACACCGTGCATCTGGCTGTCGCAGATGGCTGGGAAGTGATGTACCTCGATAAGTTGCCGGGGCAGCGCGCCGTGGAGATCAGCTCGCGCATCGGTGGACGCAAACCGATCTGCGTGACCGGGGTCGGCAAGGCGCTGCTGCTTGAACAGGACGAATCGCAATGGCTGGCGCAGCTCGAGCACTATCAGGCGAAGGTGCCCTCGCATCCGGTCGACACGGCGGCGTGGATTGCACGCATGCATGACTACGCCCGCCTCGGATATGCGTTCGATCTGGAAGACGACACGCCGCAGATCCGCTGCGTAGCCGCCCCCGTCTACGACGCAAGCCAGCATATCGTGGCCGCCATCAGTGTCTCGAGTACGACCAAGTACATGAGCCGCGAGCGCATGCAGGAACTCGTGCCCCGCGTGAAAGACGCCGCCGCCCAGATCAGCCGCCAGCTCGGCTGGTCCGGCAATGGACGCTGAACTCCGTCGTCATCGTC